>NZ_JBFRTQ010000027.1:63724-128763 GCF_041474195.1 Vibrio sp. 10N.222.52.C3
GAGATGCGAGATGCGAGATTGTGTAGTAAAAAGCTCAGGCAATAAAAAACGGAGCCTTAAGCTCCGCTTCTTATTGTATTCGCTAATTAAAAATTAACGAGCACGGAAGACGATGCGGCCTTTAGAAAGGTCGTATGGAGTCATCTCAACAGTTACTTTATCACCAGTAAGAATACGGATGTAGTTCTTACGCATTTTACCAGAGATGTGTGCTGTCACTACGTGACCGTTTTCAAGCTCAACACGGAACATTGTGTTTGGTAGAGTATCAAGGACAGTGCCTTGCATCTCGATTACGTCTTCTTTAGCCATCTAATCCTCTTTCGAAATTTGGCGGTTTTCAACGGCTTGATTGTGCCGTTAAAATCAAAATATGTAAAGTTGTCGCGTATTCTACCCTTGCCACCGCTGATTTACTAGCCTTTGATGACGTTGAAATCGTACTTTATAGTTCATCGCAGGGCATTCATCGATTTGATAACCCAAATATAACCATTGTTTTTGTTCTTTCTGGGCATGTTGGATCTGAAATAGAACGCCAAGTGTTCCCATCGAAATGTCTATATCAGGATCGAAGAAGGTATAAAACGCGCTCGTACAGTGAGCCATGATATCGGTTACGGCGATACCAACCAACTTGTTCTCATCATAGATGTGCATGAACTTTGTAGTAAGCCACTCATTTTTAGAGAATTGTAGAAACTCTTCTTTCTTGGGTGGGTACATGGTTCCCGAACGGTGACGAGCGGTGATATAGCGACTGTATAAGTCAAACCAGTTGTCATCCATCTCATCTTTCAGTTCCCAACGTAGTGATTTTCCTTTGTTAAGGATCCGTCGTTGGCTTTTGGAAAGCTTAACCTCAGGAATTGAAAGCCGAATCGCTTGGCATGCTGAGCAATTATCGCAATGTGGCTTATAAATGGTTGAACCACTGCGGCGAAATCCATTCGCAAGCAGAACTTCATAGTTATCTGAGGTGTGCATGTGTTCGTCAAGCGTGACCGCCACTCTCTCTTCGAAGTGAGGTAAGTAGCTGCAAGCGTGATTGTCTGTTAATCCAATTCTGATTTGTTGTAAATCTGGATTCATTAAGGCATTTCCTTTAGCCATTGGGTTTTAAAGCATGCATCGTCAACGGAGAACTCTTTGAGTAATTGCAGAGAGCCTAGGAATTCATCCCTATCAACCTCGATAGCGCCCAAGGATTCCAAGTGAGGGTTCATGACTTGGCAATCAATCAGTTGTCCGCCGAATCGGGTAAAGTGTTTACAAAAGTACCACAGCGCAATTTTAGAGGCATTGGTCTTTAGGCTGAACATCGATTCACCGCAAAAGACTTGGCCTCTTTGTAAGCCGTAAAGTCCACCGATCAGTTCATCATCTTGCCAAACCTCAACCGAGTGGCAGAAACCTAATGAAGCGAGTTTGCGGTAGGCTGACTGCATGTCGCTGTTTAGCCAGGTTTCTTCTTCGGGTCTTAGTGAAGAGCAATAACCAATTACTCTGTCCGTCGCTTGGTTGATGCTGACTCGGTAATTGTGCTTTCTTTGAAACTTTTTAAGACTTTTTGACGGTTCGAATGTCTTAGGATTAAATACCGCTCGCGGTGCAGGGCTCCACCAAAGTATAGGCTCACCTGGGCCATACCATGGAAATATACCTTGGCTATAAGCGTTTAAAATTCGCATTGGTGATAAATCACCACCGAAGGCGAGCAGACCGTTGGGGTCATCAAGCGCGTCGAAAGGCGAAGGAAACTCTATACTAGTAGTATCAAGTTCGGTTAGGTATATAGTCATAAGTACCGCATTACAGATTAATCACTGACCAAGAGGTCTTTAGGAGTTTTACCATGAAGAAGTTGCTTTGGATTTTACTTGTTTTGCCCATGTTGGCAAATGCAGCTTACAACAGAAACCAAGCTCGACCAGTAAACGAGGTGGTTTATGGTGAGATTGATACGGTCAGATACATCACTCAGCAAGAGATCGTTGAGTCGAAAGCGAATGGTTGGGAAACCTTGTTAGGTGCGGCGATTGGTGGCTTGATTGGTAACCAGTTTGGCGGCGGCACTGGTAAAGAAGTGGCGACAGCTGTAGGTGCAGTAGCAGGTGCGGGTATTGCTCGTAACCGAGGTAACACACAATATAAAGTAGAGTACAAACTGGTCGAGTTATTGGTCAAAATCAAAGACGACAAGTTGGTCAACATTATCCAAGATGTCGATAACTCGATGCTGTTCAACCGAGGCGATGATGTACGAATTCTCTATTTTTCAGATGGTGTTCGAGTTGATCTCGTGTACTAGTATATAAATACGATTGATTGGCTAATTAATCACCGGTTTGGGCTGGATTAGCTCTGGAGTTCGTTGGAAAAGTTCGTTAGTCTGCAAGTACGAAGAATTATTCATCACCCGAAAATAAATACGCGCCAGTGACTTCGGGTGGTACAAGGACTATAAGATTTAATGGAAAGCCTTACGTTACAACCAATTCAAAAAGTGAACGGGGAAGTTAACCTACCTGGTTCAAAAAGCGTTTCCAACCGTGCACTTCTTTTGGCTGCACTTTCTACGGGAACCACTCGCCTAACAAACTTGCTAGACAGTGATGATATTCGTCATATGTTGAATGCATTAACTCAGTTAGGTGTTGATTATCAGTTGTCTGCAGACAAAACCGTTTGTGAAGTGACAGGTGTTGGTGGTGCATTTTCAAGTGACAAAGCCCTAGAGCTTTTCTTAGGTAATGCGGGTACGGCGATGCGTCCGTTGGCGGCTGCACTATGTTTAGGTCGCGGTGAATACGTTCTTACTGGTGAGCCTCGTATGAAAGAGCGCCCAATTGGCCACTTAGTAACAGCACTGCGAGAAGCCGGTGCCGACGTTGAATACTTAGAAAATGAAAACTACCCGCCATTGAAGATCACAGGTACTGGTCTGAAGAGCGGTACAGTTTCTATCGACGGTTCTATCTCTAGTCAATTCTTGACGGCATTTTTGATGGCTGCGCCCTTAGCTGAAGGTGAAGTGACCATTAAAATTGACGGTGAATTGGTTTCTAAACCTTACATCGATATTACGCTGCACATCATGAAGCAATTTGGTGTGGACGTGATCAATAATGATTACCAAGAGTTTGTGATTCCTACCGGGCAATCTTACTCGGCACCGGGTGATTTCTTGGTTGAAGGTGATGCATCATCTGCGTCATATTTCCTTGCAGCCGCTGCTATCAAAGGTGGTGAGATTAAGGTCACTGGTATTGGTAAAAACAGTATCCAAGGTGATATCCAATTCGCTGATGCGCTTGAGAAAATGGGTGCGGAAATCGAATGGGGTGACGACTACGTTATTTCTCGTTGTGGCGAGCTGAAAGGCATTGATATGGACTATAACCATATCCCAGATGCTGCGATGACTATCGCGACAACCGCATTGTTTGCGAAAGGCACAACGGCAATCCGTAATGTCTACAACTGGCGTGTGAAAGAGACAGATCGCTTGGCTGCAATGGCAACAGAGCTACGCAAAGTCGGCGCTGAAGTGGAAGAGGGTGAAGATTACATTATTGTTAACCCTGTGGCTGAACTGACTCATGCGGCGATTGATACTTACGATGATCACCGTATGGCGATGTGTTTCTCGCTGGTTGCCTTGAGCGATACGCCTGTGACGATTAATGATCCAGGTTGTACGTCAAAGACATTCCCTGATTACTTCGACAAGCTGAAAATGCTAAGTCTATAAAAATGCTTAGTATGTAAAGGTTTAGGAACAAAAAAGCTTGCCTAAGTGGCAAGCTTTTTAATTATTGCTGAATTGTAAATTCTTTCGAAAGGTGGTGCGCTAAGTATTTAAACATGTTAAATACCGCGGTTGTATTCTCGGTCGGCATTCCATTGCTGTCTAAGAAGTATTCACCTTTGAAGACGAGTACATCGTCTTTTTCTACTACGCTGTTTGCGCGCATGCCTTCAATGTAGTCATCATGTGATTGGATAATTTGGTTTGCGATAAGCAGTAAATCAAATTCTGCTATTACTTTCTTTGTCATGAGTTTATCTCTGATAACTGAATATAACGTTGAGTTTATGGTGTCGAACTAGAAATTCAATGATTTCACAACCGATTAAGAGAGTCTTTTCAAACATCCACAATTTATTTTGTGATTTACGGCAAAAATAATTGAATGGGGCTCGCGTTAGATTCGCGGACAAGCTTAGTATGAGCCCGTTTAGACGTAATGCCTGATGAATAGGCTCTTGCAAGTATTCTTAGTGAGTACTTTATAGCTTCTTTATATTGTGACCCTTTTATCTATGAGTCGTCGAATTGTCGAGCGATCAGATCCAATTTTGAAAAAAGCGGTTGATCTTCTAGTAATCTCGCACAATAGTAAAAAAAGAAGCAATGAATTTAGAATATCATGCGTAAAAGCCCACAAGCTAAATTGTTGGTGCTGAAGCATCGTGATTAAGGACGTTAGAGTCAATATGGGTAAATCGCTCGTTATAGTGGAGTCGCCAGCCAAGGCTAAAACTATCAATAAATATCTTGGCAAAGACTTTGTCGTTAAGTCGAGTGTAGGTCACGTACGTGATTTACCAACGGCAGGTCAAAGTACTGGTCAAAAGGCTGCTGCAGTTTCAACCAAGGGTATGAGCCCAGAAGACAAAGCTCGTATCAAAAAAGAAAAAGATCGCAAAGCTCTTATCAAAAAGATGGGTATCAACCCATATAAAGAGTGGGAAGCGAATTATCAAATTCTACCGGGTAAAGAAAAAGTTGTTGCTGAATTGCAAAAACTGGCTGAAAACGCAGACCATGTTTATCTCGCAACCGATTTGGACCGCGAAGGAGAAGCTATCGCATGGCACCTTCGTGAGATCATCGGCGGCGATGAAACGCGATACAAGCGAGTGGTTTTTAACGAAATCACTAAGAATGCTATTCAACAAGCCTTCGAAACTCCGGGTGAGCTAAACATTGACGGCGTAAACGCACAACAAGCACGACGTTTTATGGACCGTGTTGTTGGCTTTATGGTGTCACCTCTGCTTTGGAAAAAAGTAGCACGAGGCCTATCCGCTGGCCGTGTTCAATCAGTCGCTGTAAAACTACTGGTTGAGCGCGAGCGCGAGATCAACGCTTTTATCCCTGAACAGTTTTGGGATGTGCATGCTGATACCAAAACAGCAGAGAAAACAGATTTCAGACTGCAAGTCGCTCAGAAAGACGGCGTTGCGTTTAAACCTGATAATGAAGCGCAAACACAAGCTGCAGTTAGCGTTTTAGAAAAAGCGCAATACGAAGTCTGTAAACGTGAAGACCGCCCAACTAAGAGTAAGCCGTCTGCACCTTACATCACGTCGACACTGCAACAAGCGGCGAGTACCCGTCTTGGTTATGGCGTAAAGAAAACCATGATGCTGGCTCAACGCCTGTATGAAGCGGGTTACATCACTTATATGCGTACTGACTCAACCAACTTGAGTTCAGAAGCTGTAGAAGCCGCTCGTGAATACATTGGTTCTGAGTACGGCGCGCAATACCTTCCACCTAAAGCACTTGTATACGGCAGCAAAGAGGGCGCTCAAGAGGCCCACGAAGCGATTCGTCCTTCAAGTGTAGATGTTAAGTCGGAAGATCTAAACGGCGTAGACGCAGACGCACACAAGCTTTACTCGCTAATTTGGAATCAATTCGTTGCGTGTCAAATGACACCAGCTCAATACGATTCAACGACAGTAAGCGTTAAAGCAGATGAGTACACGTTGAAAGCGAAAGGTCGTATCCTTAAATTTGATGGTTGGACTCGTGTTCAGCGTCCAATGGGCAAGAACGAAGATACGATCCTTCCAGCAGTACAGATCGGCGATAAGCTTGATCTGATTGCGCTAGACCCTAAACAGCACTTCACTAAGCCACCGGCTCGTTTCACTGAAGCGGCGCTAGTTAAAGAGCTTGAGAAGCGTGGTATTGGTCGTCCTTCAACATACGCATCAATCATCTCAACGATTCAAGATCGCGGTTATGTAAAAGTTGAACAGCGTCGTTTCTATGCTGAGAAGATGGGTGAAATTGTTACTGACCGTCTAGATGGCAGCTTCAATGACCTAATGAACTACGACTTCACTGCTCGTATGGAGCAGAAGTTGGACCAAATCGCAGAAGGCGAAGCAAGCTGGAAAGGCGTGCTAGATAACTTCTTCGAAGACTTTACTGGCGATTTGGAAAAAGCAGACTTAGACGAAGACGCTGGTGGCATGAAGCCAAATCATATCGTGGAAACCGATATTGAGTGTCCGACTTGTAGCCGTAAAATGGGTATTCGTACTGCTTCGACAGGCGTATTCCTTGGTTGTTCTGGCTATGCACTTCCACCAAAAGAGCGTTGTAAGACAACAATCAACCTTGGTGATGAAGAAGGCATTATCAACGTGCTTGAAGAAGACGTTGAAACAGCAGCACTTCGAGCTAAAAAGCGTTGTCCTATTTGTGAAACGGCAATGGATGCTTATCTAATCGATGATAAGCGTAAGATGCACGTATGTGGTAATAACCCGAACTGTGAAGGTTATGTGGTTGAGCACGGCGAATTTAAAGTGAAAGGCTACGATGGTCCACTTGTTGAGTGTGACAAGTGTGGTTCTGACATGGTTCTGAAGAACGGTCGTTTTGGTAAATACATGGACTGTACGAGTGAAGATTGTAAGAACACTCGTAAGATTCTGAAAAATGGCGAAGTTGCGCCACCAAAAGAAGACCCGGTGCATTTCCCTGAACTTCCGTGTGAAAATTCAGACGCGTACTTTGTTCTTCGTGATGGTGCTTCTGGTCTATTTATGGCTGCGAGCAACTTCCCTAAATCACGTGAAACACGTGCACCATTAGTGGAAGAGCTGGTTCGTTTTAAAGACCGTATCTCACCTAAGTTCCAATACCTAGCATCAGCGCCAGTTGCTGACCCTGATGGTAAGCCGACAGTGGTTCGTTTTAGTCGTAAGACCAAAGAAAACTACGTGCGTACTGAAGTAGATGGAAAACCGTCCGGTTGGACTGCGTTGTACATCGACGGTAAGTGGGAAGTTACGGATAAGCGTAAAAAGCCTAAAGAGAAATAACTGAACGTTATTGATGAAAAAGCAGCCTAATGGCTGCTTTTTTTGATCTCAATATGACTAAATATGCAACTTGTTGACCTGGTGTTTCGTCTGCGAGAATTTATTAAATTCACATCGCAAAATAAATAATGCCAATTAATCAGATTTTCTTATGCAACTTTAACGAGAATGTAACTTAATTAAAATATTGTAACTCACAGATCAGCGTTTAGTTGTATACCTGATGTGTGTCGGGTGTTAATGTAATGTTTCGTCTGGACGGTGTAATGTGAGCTGCTTTAAGTCTTGGGAAAGCAATCAGCTTACGTACCACAGAATGGCGTATTAAAAATTGAATTCGGCCGAAAAGTCGATAACGTATATAAAACCAAGTGCAAAGAATAGTGCACACATAACAACGTTTGGCTTAGTATATTGTCACTGTATGTGAATGGATATTCGCTAAATACCGAAATAAGTGTTGGTGCTCATCCCCCAGAGGAAGATACCTCTACGAGTACTAACATCGACAAGCTATAGATATATGGAGAATAAAATGGCTGGTGTATTGGGAATGATTCTTGCTGGTGGTGAAGGCTCTCGCTTAAGACCTTTAACTGAATCTCGCAGCAAACCCTCGGTTCCTTTCGGTGGTAGTTACCGCTTAATTGATTTCGCTTTGAACAACTTCGTTAATGCTGATCTAATGAAGATCTACGTATTAACACAATTTAAGTCACAGTCACTGTTCCACCATATGAAAAAAGGCTGGAATATCAGTGGCATAACAGACCGTTTTATCGACCCAATTCCTGCGCAAATGCGTAAAGGAAAGCGTTGGTATGAAGGCACAGCAGATGCTATCTACCAAAACATGGGCTTTATGGAGTTGGAAGAACCTGATCAAGTATGTATTTTTGGTTCAGACCATATCTATAAGATGGACATCAAACAGATGCTTGATTTCCATAAAGAGAAGAAAGCGGCTCTAACAGTATCAGCTTTGCGCATGCCGCTTGCTGAAGCATCAGAATTCGGTGTTATTGAGGTTGATGCTGACGGCCGTATGATTGGCTTTGAAGAGAAACCTGCAAATCCGAAGTCGATCCCGGGCGATCCAGAATCAGCGCTCGTTTCAATGGGCAACTACGTGTTCGAAGCGAAAGAGCTTTTTGCCGAACTAACGGAAGATGCTGATAGAGAAGGTTCGACACACGATTTCGGCAAAGACATTATTCCAAACATGTTCCCACGTGGTGATGTGTTTGTTTATGATTTCAGCACCAACCGTATTACTGGTGAGAAAGAAGAAGTTTACTGGCGCGATGTAGGTACGATTGACGCGTACTGGCAAGCGCACATGGACCTTCTTAAGAAAGATGCGCCATTCTCGCTATACAACCGTAAATGGCCTCTACACACTTATTACCCGCCACTACCACCAGCTACGTTTACTGATTCGGCAAATGGTCGAATTCAGATCATTGATAGCCTTGTGTGTAGCGGTAGTTATGTACGTGGTTCGCGTATTGAAAAGAGTGTACTGGGCTTCCGCAGCAATATCGCATCAGCGTGTGATATTAGCGAAAGCATCTTACTCGGTGATGTAAAAGTGGGTGAGGGTTGTATCTTGCGCCGCGTTATCATTGATAAAGACGCAGATATCGCACCGGGTACACAGATTGGTGTAAATCTGACAGAAGACAAAAAGCATTACCACGTATCTGACGATGGTGTCGTAGTGATTTCTAAAGGAGCACGAGTTGGTTACTAAGACTCTCTCGGTACTTTTTGTAGCGTCTGAAGTTGAAGGCTTGATTAAAAGTGGTGGCTTGGCTGATGTAGCCAAGGCACTGCCGAAAGCGTTGCAAACACTCGAACAGGACGTTCGAGTGACTATCCCCGCATATAGAAACATTCCAAACATTGATTCAGCAGAAGTTATTTTATCGACTGAACTCGATCATTGGCCTCATACGGCTTATCAAGTTAAAAAACTGAGCGTAGAAGGCGTTCCAGTTTTTGGTATTGAATGTGCCAAGTATTTCGACCGCCCGGAAATGTACGCAGAAAACAATCAAGCTTATGCTGATAACGGAGAGCGCTTCTCGTTCTTTAGTGCAGCCTGTCTTGATATGCTTCCTAAGCTTGGTTTCCAACCGGATATCATTCATGCAAATGACTGGCATACTGGTTTCGTTCCTTTCTTGCTTAAATCGCGTTATCAACAACACGATTTCTTTGAAAATACGCGCAGTGTTATTTCGATTCACAATGCGGTTTTCAAAGGTGTGTTCGCCTACGATGAACTTCAATTCCTGCCAGAGATGCACAGTTACCATGCGCCTGAAGCTTCAGTGAGTGACACTCATGTCACTATGCTAAGAGCTGGAGTGATGTGTGCGGATAAAGTGAACGCAGTAAGTCCTACCTATGCAGAAGAGTTGAAAACGGAATTAGGTAGCCACGGTATGGCTGCAGAATTCCAACACAGATCTGCTGATCTGTTCGGCATTTTGAATGGGTGTGATTATGGGGCTTGGAATCCGGAAACTGATGCTTTCCTTCCTCGTAAATACAAAGCGACCAAGCACAGCATGGCTCGCGGAAAATCAGCTTGTAAGCAAAAACTGCAACAAGATGTAGGTTTACCCGTTGCCGATTGCGCGGTTTATGGCATGGTTTGTCGCTTGACGAATCAAAAAGGTGTTCATTACTTACTGCCTATCATCGAACAGTTTTTGAAAAATGATCTTCAGATCGTGATTGTCGGTACTGGCGATCCGGTTTTGGCGAGTCAATTGAAAGAGCTATCAGCGCTTCACTCAGATAAGTTCTCGTTCGTAGAAGCGTACAATAATGAACTTGCGCACTTGGTTGAAGCAGGCTCTGATTTCTTCTTGATGCCTTCGGAATTTGAACCGTGTGGCTTAAACCAAATCTACAGCATGGCTTACGGTACTTTGCCGATTGTTCGTTCTGTGGGAGGTTTAAAAGACAGCGTGAATGATTACGATGAAGATCCTGAAGTCGCGACTGGGTTTGCTTTTGAAGAGCCAACACCGCAGGCGTTATTGGCTGTGTTACATCGTTCATTACTGCTTTATGCACAAAACCCATCTGAAATTAAGCGTGCTCAGCTTTATGCGATGCAGCAAGATTTTAGTTGGGAAGATGCGGCTAAAGAATACCTAGCTATGTATCATTCAGCATTTTAACTTGTTGACTTAGCTTTAAAATTAGCGGGCGGGCAACAACAGCTCGTAATAAATGAAGGCGCTCTAATTGTTGAGTGCCTTTTTGTTTCCTGGTCAGAGCACATCACGTTTACGAAGACAAAGCTTGCAAACTCATTTTTGTCAGGTAGAAAAGGTGAGGTAGGTATTCACATGACTAATGATAGGTTTAACACTATTATCACTTAAAGTTCTTAATAGCGTGGTATCCTTAGTCATCGCCTCGTGATGAGGCATAGCTCCATTCCAATAATTAAAGCGATAGGTATGTCTGAGAGTTTACTATTTCATAAAACATTTACTCACCCTACGAGCGATGAGTGGGTTGTATTTGTGCATGGCGCAGGAGGCAGTTCCTCCATCTGGTTCAAGCAGATCAAAGCGTATAAACAGCATTTCAACTTACTTCTCATTGATCTGAGAGGGCACGGTAAATCAGACAATATACTTAAAGGGCTGATTTCGAATCGTTATACGTTCAAATCGGTGACGCTTGATATTCTTAAAGTGTTAGACCATCTTAAGATCCGTTCTGCACATTTCGTTGGCATGTCTTTGGGCACGATTATTGTGCGTAACGTTGCCGAACTGGCGGCTGGCCGTGTACGTTCAATGGTACTGGGTGGCGCTGTCACCAAGCTAAACACTCGCTCTCAAGTGTTAATCAAGTTGGGTAACCTCAGCAAGCACATCATTCCTTACATGTGGTTATACAGCCTTTTTGCTTATGTTGTGATGCCACAAAAAAGCCAAAAAGAGTCTCGTCACCTTTTTATCCGCGAAGCCAAAAAACTGTGCCAGAAAGAATTTAAACGCTGGTTTATCTTAACGGCTGATGTAAACCCCTTGATGAAATATTTTAAAGATAGAGAGCTACCAATACCGACTCTTTATTTGATGGGTGAGCGTGACTACATGTTTATTAAGCCTGTAAAAGAAATGGTTGCAGCGCATGAATCGAGTGAGCTAGTAGAAATCCCGAATTGTGGACACGTGTGTAACGTGGAAAACCCTGAAGAGTTTAATCAGCGTTCGATTGCGTTTATTCAAAAACAAATTAAGTGATTTTCTAGGCGTGAAATCAAACATGATGAGTTAATCGAATTGAAATAAAAACGGGAAGCTAACTTTAGCTTCCCGTTTTTAATTGGAGGAGGTATCTGACCGAATCGTTCTATCAGGCCACTGAAACCCTGCTATTCAGGTGAGGCAGCACCGCACTGCCAGCAAGAGCCGAATTGCGCTTCGTTGACTTCATGACACTCACCACAACGCCACTCTTCATAGATGATCGAATCTTGCTGCTTTTGGTAGTCATTGACGAGCATGCGAGCTTTACTGGCCAATTCTGGCTCATATAACCATACGTAAGGGTCAGTTTCTTCAGTGAATGGGATTTCCCCCTTTAATCCGAACAACCCCTCGCCACGGACTTCACAGGCAATATTCTCGCTTTCTAACAACCCACAGATGATATGAGCTTCTGTCGGATTCGATGCACTGAAGATTTTCATTGAAATAGAACCTTATTCGGCTATCTGTGTTGTTTAGATATTATAAACTATTCTGCTATATACATTATTCAGCTACGGGTGCTGAGCGAAACTTACCCATCAACCATTTAGCCACTATTGGGAATATCCCCAATAATGCAAATGACAATAGTACTGAAGGGGAGACGATGCCCGAAAGTGAATCAATTTCTGCGAGCTGAGTACCAGCATTCAAGAAAACCGCCGTCCCCGGTAACATCCCGATTTGACTCGTAATGTAGTAACGACTCACTGACATCGGTGTTAGACCCATCAATAGGTTGATAAGGAAAAATGGGAATACAGGAATCAGACGCAGAGAAAACAGGTAAAATGCGCCGTCTTTTTCAACCCCCTTGTTAATCGTCGCCAATTTGTCACCAAACTTGGTTTGAATCCAGTCACGCAACAGGTAACGGCTACTTAAGAAAGCTAAGGTCGCACCGATCGCACTTGCGAAAGATACCAGTAGCAAGCTGTTCCAGAAGCCAAATAGCGCGGCCCCTAATAAGGTTACAACAGCGGCACCAGGAATGGAGAAAGCCGTAATCATGACATACGCGACAAAATAGATAGCGGCAGCCGCAATAAAGTTGCTGTCAATGTAGTCATTTAACACAGCTTGTTGGGCCTTAGCATTTTCAAGCGTTAAGTACTGGCCGAAATTGATGCCTAACAAGACGATGGTTACGACCAACACAATACCCAATATCATTTTCTTACTCATTGATACTTCCTCTAAATTTTCAATGCATACCGATAGTATAGATAGACAGGCAAAGCATAGATTAACTTTCACCAGTTAATAAAAAACTATTTGTTCTAGACGATGGATCGGGGGCAAAAAGCTAGCCTAATTGCTTAGTCTTATGTTAGCGACAAGTATTGGCGGAATAGAGGTGGAAAAAGATTCGTTGATTAGAAGGTTGTGACTCTCTGCTAGGGACTTGTTTTGTATGCATTATTTTATTAGCGATAATTTGTACCACGTAAAAAGTAACAAAAATTTGAAAGAGTTTTGGTCTTGGCTCGTTCTATATACGTAACAATCGTGGCATGAAGATTGTTTTAGATAATTATTCAGGCAGACAACTAAGGAGCTAGCTATGAAATTATTATCAATGATTACGGTTATTGCTACAACGGGCCTATTCTCTTTCCAAGCCATGGGATCGGGCGTCTATCACCGTGCGGCTGTTGAGTCTAAAGTATTTAAAGGCGATGTAGTGGCGAGCCAATCACAGGCTTACGAATCTGGAAAAAAAATCTGGATGGATATAAACAGTAAGCGCTCATATGAATTGAGCAAAATCTTACCGCAAGCCTCTGAAAAAGTAGATGTACGCTCGTTTGAAATCAAAAACGGTACCATCAAAGTAAAAGAAATAATGGATTCCTCTGGAGAAATTAACTTCATTCCGATGGTTAAAGTGGATTACAAATACTATTACCGTCCATCTTTTTGAACTCAGTGGTTCAGCTATACATAAGACTAGTTTTGTCGACATAAAAAAAGCCGCAGTAAATGCGGCTTAGTTATGTATATAGATTGCACTGACAATGTTAATTGACGCGATTGATAAGCTCTTCGCGACGTTGCTGCGGTATAACAGACCAATGTGTACCATTGATCGCGCCTTCTAGCGCCCAAAGTAGTTCAATACTGACGGAAGACGCATGCGATTCTTTGATGGCGTTAAATGCGTTTACAGAGCCAGATTCATATAAACGTTCGACAGAATCGATCCCTGCCTTTTTCAACATACGCTCGGTAGCGAGTCGAAGATTAGGCAGATCTTTGAGTCGGGTCGGCTTAGCAGAAGACTGCTCAGCTTTTTCTTCTTTAGCAAAACCCAGAGACGTCGTTGCAAGCTGCAAGATTTTCTCTTGGTCTTGCCAGAGGCCTTCAGGTAAAGCGAAATATTTAGTAACGACAGGGAAACCACGTTTTTTGTAGACGTACGGTTGAAACCCTTGTTGTTCGAACTGTTTCGTTGTGCATTTGTCTGCTCGTATGTGCAGCTGGTCATTTACAACCAGAGCAAACATAGTGTCATCAGCAAAAAGACCGAAGCCACCAAACATCGAGCGTGATTTTATTTTTCCTAGGGATTCAAATAATTTCATTGAATCCTTTAGTATCGGTTTATCCATGTTATTTATCTCGGTGTATTTGAACTACGCCACCAAATAAGCAGGTCCGAGAGATTAGCAAAATGTTGCAATTAAATTGTCAATAAGCCGTAAATTACTAAATTATTAGTAGTTACTGCATTTTGCCATCGGTAACCCCGCTACCATACCAACGAGTGGTTTAGGCCGGAAGCTTTGCGTCTCACTCTTTCAAGTGATTTGCCCTGTGCGTGACTGATTGAATAGAATAAAGTTTTTGTTGAATGAGGCTCACACTTGTTATTTCAAAATGTGATATTGCTTCAATTAATGATCTTTCTGTTGTGCATATAGGTTCATTATAGCTGTTGATAAAAAAAGCGCACCTAAAGGTGCGCTTGATGAAATTAAACTCGAATTATCAATTAATTTAACGTCTTAACTGTACTTCGTTCAACAATTTCAGGGTGCATTTCGAAGACGCGTTTTTCGTGGTCTTTGTCTTTGATGCGCTCCAATAGAATTTCGAATGCATTCTTACCAACACGACGTTTTGGTTGGTGAACTGTCGTTAACGGCGGAGAGAAGTATTCAGCGAGTTCGATGTTGTCGTAACCGATCACTGAGATATCTTCAGGAATGCGGATGCCTTTTTCTTGCAGTCGGCTCATTAAGCCGAGTGCCATTGTGTCGTTAAAGCAGAATACCGCCGTTGGACGATCTTCCATCTCAACGATTTGTTCTGCAGCAAGAACAGCCGTATCACACTCGAAGTTGCCTTCGATGATCATATTGTCATCGGCAGAAATTTTAGCTTCGTTAAGTGCGCGCTTGTAACCGGCAATACGTTCAACACATGCTGCTTTGTCTAAGTGGCCACTTAAACATGCAATCTTACAGTGACCGCGTTCAATAAGGTATTTGGTCGCTAGGTAGCCACCTTCTTCAGAGTTATCGATGATCTTATCAGCTTGAGAACTCTCTGGGCCCCAGTCCATAATAACTTTAGGGATGTCAGCGTGACGGTCTAACATCTCTCTTAGTTCTTCAGTTAGGTCAGAACACATAACTAAGATGCCATCTACACGTTTCTCTGCAAGCATTCGAATGTAGTCACGTTGCTTCTCATAGATACCGCCCGTATTACACAGGATCAAAGTGTAACCTTGACGGTAGCAGTAGCTCTCAACACCATCGATAACTTCAGAGAAGAATAGATTAGTTGATTGAGTCACTAGCATGCCGATGGTGCGTGTTGTATTACACTTCAAGCTACGAGCAACAGCACTTGGTGCATAGTTCAGTTCATCTACGGCTTTGTTTACTTTTTCTTGCGTTGCTTCTGCAACAAAGCGAGTTTTATTGATTACGTGAGAAACGGTTGTTGTTGATACGCCGGCTAAGCGAGCGACATCTTTTATAGTGGCCATGGTTTTATCCTATTAGAAGCTACTTTCCCAAAGTACGGAATAAAGTAGCCGTTAAGCTACCTAACTAAGAGCTTAAATTTGTAGGGCTCTTTGGGTACTAAAAGTGCTAAAAAACAAAAAACCGCTATTGAGCGGCTTGTCTTAACACCGAAATGCTCAAAACTATAATAAGCATAGCATTTCGTGAATGTTTCATATTTTATCGTTTGCGGTCACAATTTTAGACTGACTAGAAATTACTCGCAATAAAATTCACCCGGAAATCCGGGTGAATTGTCACATTCTTCTGAATTTATTTAACGAGTCATCCAATAAGCTTATTCACCAGCGAGGTATTGGGTGTCCAATTTGCAGAATGCAAGTAGCAGAGATGATACACTAGCGTAGAAACCGAATTCGTCAACGTCATGACATTTAACGTTGAACTTTGGTACCCAAGTAAGAAGTTGTTGCTCGATAAATTGCTGTTGAACAATGAACGATTTTTCTAGCTCTTCTTCAAGTTCCGTTTCATTAGAACGGATGATCAAGTTGCCAAGGAAGTCGAGTTCGATAGCGATGTGGTCAGCTGGTTCTTTTAGGTCTTGGTTCACCACTAAGTTGTGCTTAGCCATGATCTCTTCCATATCTTTTGCTGGCTTATCATTCAAAAGGCCAGTCTCACCGATATACATAGAAGCGTAAGGAAGTGCGCCATGCTTATCTGTTTTTAAGAATAAGTCACAGAAGTCAGCAGACAATTCTAGTTGAGCATCTTCACGCGTTTGTAGGCGGTTTAGCGCATCCACTAGGCTATCGATCGCTGGCTTTAGTGTTTCATTTTCGCCTAAACCAGTTAGGAAAGAACGAATTTCAACAGAGTGGTAGTGATCGAGTTCTTCTTGAGTGAGCTCTTTGGCAAATAAGCTTGATAGCCACCAGTATATTTCTGCTCTTTGCTCGTTGAACGCTTTCGTATCTTTCATTTGTTAGATCCTGACTTAGTCTTGTGATGTTGCTTATATGCATCTTGAAGTCACTTGGGCATAAGCACACCAAGGCTGAATAACAAGGTTATTTGCGAAACGCAAAGTTACTCGTTAGTAGTAATGCCTATATTGAATTGCGATGGACGATAAATAGCAAGGTTTAAGATTGTCTTGTATCAAAAAAAATCCATGTTTCTGGCTTTTATCTTCTGTACCACTAGAATTGTTACTAGTTATGAATAGAATAGTCACTGAAACTATTAAATAAGAAAAGTGGTGTAGATGAGCTATCACGTATTAGTCGTAGAAGATGATGTGGTAACCCGCAGTAAACTGGTTGGATACTTCCAGAACGAGGGTTACACAGTGAGCGAAGCAGAAAGCGGCGCTCAAATGAGAAACGTGTTAGAAGAAAACAACGTTGACCTCATTATGCTGGACATCAACTTACCAGGCGAAGATGGATTGATGCTAACTCGCGAATTACGCAGTCAATCAGACATTGGAATTATTTTAGTTACTGGACGCACGGATAGCATCGACAAGATCGTAGGCCTTGAAATGGGCGCTGACGATTACGTTACTAAACCCTTCGAACTTCGCGAGTTATTAGTTCGAGTTAAAAACCTACTTTGGCGTATTTCTGCTGCTCGTAAAACAGCAGCGGGCGCAGTCGAAGAAATATCAGATGAGTCTGTGGTTCGTTTTGGTGAGTGGACATTTGATATCCCTCGTCGTGCGTTAAGCAAAAACGGCGAACCGGTGAAATTGACCAAAGCAGAATACGAACTGCTAGTGGCATTGTCTTCTTACCCTAACCAAGTATTAAGCCGCGAACGTATTTTGAATATGATTAGCCACCGAGTGGACGCGCCTAATGACCGTACTATCGACGTATTGATTCGTCGTATGCGTGCAAAAATGGAGTTTGATCCTAAGAACCCACAAATTTTTGTGACGGTTCACGGTGAAGGTTACATGTTCGCTGGTGATTGATTTCCTTCGGAAGTGATTAATCAACAACGACATTTAAACGTAAAAAGCCGAGACACCATTGATGTCTCGGCTTTTTTATTGCTTAGCTTTCATTGTTAACGAACAGAGAACCTAAAAATACTTGCCGACTCAGTCTGCTCAGTATGAGTTTAAAGATTCAATTGGCTTACTGAGGCTGAGCCGCAGAAACTTCACCGTCATCTTCAACTAAGCTGGAAGCTTCTGGAATCACCGGCTCTTCAACAATGTCATTGCTTGTATCAAGCCAATCACGTAAATCTTGCCAAACTAATCCCATGGTTTCGTGCCAGTAACGCTCAGTCTGCTCAAGGTAGAGAGCTTTTGGCATGTACTTATTCCAAGGCTCAACAACGCCTTCTTGTGCAAGGTAGTTGGTTGGTGCAGGCAGTGGTTTCATACCAGCTGCATGGAATTCATTGAGTGCACGAGTCATATGGCTCGCTGAAGTCACCAGAACCATTTTTTTATTCTTAACGAACGCAGCGGCTTGGCGAGCTTCTTCCCAGGTGTCTTTTGCGGTTTCAAGCAGAATGATGTCGGGCTTTGCTACGCCAAGTGCTAATGCAACTTTAGCCATCATTCTTGCGTTACTGACTTCAGTGCCTGCGCCATAGCCAGACAAAATGAGTTTTGCACCAGGGTAAAGGCGTAGAATACGAATCCCTTCACTTAAACGCATCAGGCCGGTGCGGCTAAGTTCTGATGTCGGTGGAATTTGGTCGTCTACGACGTGACCACTTCCGAGAACCATTACGTAATCGACGGTTTCATCGACAGGTAAAAAAGCGGTGTGTTGCCTTTCCATTGGCATTAAAAGTTGACTAGAAACTGGTTGGAAAGCGATTAGGAAAATACCACATAGGGCTGAAAGGGTGATTAAGCAACCCGTCTTCCTTTTGGTAGTAAACATCACTAGGGCTAAACCCAGAAAAGCGAGAATTAACATTGCTGGCAGTGGCATCAATAGCGAAGACACTACTTTTTTCAGCTCAAACATATCCGAATAGTCCGAAAAAACATCACTTAGTAGTAAAAAGAGACATCGCCTCTTTATTCCTGAAATTCCTGTGACAGAATAGCAGGCACGATAGGACATAATAACTCAAGTAGCCGTGACTGAAGACCGTAATTTCGACGATATTGCCCACAAATTTGCAAAAAATATTTACGGCTCTGACAAAGGAGAGATCCGTCAGATCATCGTATGGGAAGATTTAGAACAAGCTTTGAGCAAGTTTGAGCAATCAGCTTCTCCGCTGCATGTGCTTGATGCTGGAGGCGGCCTTGCACAGATGTCGCAAAAAATTGCGTCGCTTGGGCATAACGTTTCTCTGTGTGATCTCTCTTCTGAAATGCTGAAGCTCGCAGAAGAAAGTATCAGCGAAGCGGGTTTGCTAGAGCAATATCGATTTATTCATTCACCAGTACAAAAAGTCGCAGAACATCTAGATGAGAAAGTCGATTTTGTGATGTTTCATGCCGTAATGGAATGGTTAGCCGATCCTAAAGAGGCGCTTGATTTATTGCTTGAACAAGTTAAACCGGGTGGCGTTGCCTCGATAATGTTTTACAACCACCACGGATTAGTCCTGAAAAATGTGATTTGTGGCAACATTCCTCATGTATTGAATGGGATGCCACATCGAAAACGGTTTAAGCTGCAACCACAAAAAGGCTTGAAGCCGGAAGAGGTTTATCAATGGATAGAAGACGCTGGTCTAGAAATCTGTGGTAAATCAGGCATTCGCTCTTTCAGTGACTACATAGGTAATATGGAGTACATGGGCGATTACCAATTTGAAGATGTATTGGAACTGGAAAAACAGCTATGTCGCCAAGAGCCATATCTGTCACTAGGCCGTTATATTCACGTTTGGGCTCAAAAACCTGCGCAATAACAGCGGTGAATGTGGTAAAAGAAGCCACAACATGCGCTATGCAATCGTAAGAAGCCCGCGTCATAAAGAAATAGGCGTCATATCTAATACATTCGATATGACGAAGAACAGTAACAGGAACCACAATGAGTGAAATGACTCAAACTGCCGAAGAGCAGCCAATTGATGAGTTGGTGGGCTGGGTCAAGCAGCATGATTTTTCATTAAACTTGCCACCAGAGCGCTTAGCATTTTTGATTGCTATCGCAGTACTAAGCAATGAAAGGTTCGATGAAGAGTTGGGCGAGGGTGAACTGCACGATGCATTTACCATCGTCACTCGACTGTTTGAAGATACTGGCGAAGCGTCCGCGTTTCGTGCCAACAATGCCATCAACGAGTTAGTTAAACAGAAGTTGATTAGCCGCTTTACCAGCGAAATCACCGATGGTGCGAGTATTTATCGCTTATCACCATTGGCGATTGGTATTTCAGATTATTACTTACGCCACCGTCAGTTCTCTAAGTTAAAACTGTCTATCCAGCTTTCTATGGTTGCGGACGAGATGGCAAAAGCCATTGAAGCAGCACAAAAAGGCGGAACTCCAGGACATTGGAGAAAGAATGTTTACGGCGTGCTCAAGTATTCTGTTGGTGAAATTTTCGATCAGATTGATCTTAACCAACGTGTTATGGATGAGCAGCAGCAAACCGTTAAACAGCAAATTGCCGACCTTTTAAACAAGGATTGGCGAGAGGCGATTAACAACTGTGAAACCTTGCTTTCAGAAACCTCGTCCACACTAAAAGAATTGCAAGACACCTTGCAAGCGGCGGGGGATGAACTGCAAACACAGATCCTCGATATTCAAGAAATTGTTTACGGTGACGATGAACTCGAGTTCGTTGGCGAAACCCTGTTCGGCTTGCAGATGAAGCTAGACCGAATCACCAGTTGGGGCCAACAAGCCATCGATTTATGGATCGGCTACGACCGCCATGTTCACAAGTTCATCCGTACCGCGATTGATATGGATAAAAACCGCGCCTTTAGCCAGCGCTTGCGTCAGTCAGTCACTGACTACTTTGATGCGCCTTGGTTATTGACCTACGCCGATGCTGAGAAGCTGACGGATCTTCGTGATGAAGCGCTCGTGCTTCGTGATGACGAAGTGATGGGACAAGCACCAATCGACGTAGAGTACGAAGAATTTGAGCAAGTAAATGACCTGCTTTCAGATCGAATTGCAGAGATGTTAAAAGCTCACAAACAGCAAGGCGCGCCAATTGATCTTGGCCTTGTGTTACGCGATTACCTCGCTGCACACCCTCGCACACACCATTTTGATTTAGCCAGAATTGTTGTCGACCAAGCCGTGCGCTTAGGTTACTCAGAGTCTGACTATCAGGCTATTCAGCCAGATTGGCAGGCAATTAACGATTTCGGTGCAAAGGTACAAGCAAATGTCATTAACAAGTACTGATGATTACATGCCAGAGAAACTGGTAAAAGCGATAGCGAACCCACTGTTCCCTGCGCTAGATAGCATGCTGCGTTCAGGTAAGCATGTTTCAACAGAAGACCTAGATAACCACGCGTTGCTGTCTGATTTTGAAGTTGAGCTTCAGCATTTCTATCAACGCTACAATACGGAACTGGTAAAAGCGCCGGAAGGTTTCTATTACCTGCGTCCGCGTTCTACGTCTCTGATTGGTCGTAGTGTGTTGTCTGAGCTCGACATGTTGGTTGGCAAGGTGTTGTGTTTCTTATACCTAAGCCCAGAACGTCTGGCTCATGAAGGTATCTTCACCAATCAAGAACTGTTTGATGAATTGATGTCGTTAGCGGATGAGAAAAAACTCATGAAGCTAGCAACCAACCGTGCATCTGGTTCTGACTTAGATAAAGAAAAGCTCTTCGAAAAAGTTCGTACTTCTCTGCGTCGTTTACGCCGTATCGGCATGCTGATTGCGATTGGTGAAACGGGCAAGTTCCGTATCAGCGAAGCGGTATTCCGCTTTGGCGCTGACGTTCGTGTTGGTGACGATATGAAAGAAGCGCAATTACGTCTTATCCGTGATGGTGAAGCTGTGGTGCATACCCAAGAGCCTAACCAAGGTAGCTTGTTGAATGAAGAACAAGCGGAAGCTGTATCAGAAGTAGTTGCAGACGTAAACGAAAACGGTCAACAAGACATTTTTAACGATCAAGCTGACTTTGACCTTGAGTCAAACGATGGCGAACAAACAAAAGTAGAAGGTGAAGCATGATTGAAAGAGGTAAGTATCAATCATTAACCATGGTCAACTGGAACGGCTTCTTTGCGCGTACTTTTGATATTGATGGATTGGTTACAACGCTTTCTGGCGGTAACGGTGCGGGTAAGTCGACCACAATGGCGGCATTCATCACAGCACTGATCCCTGACCAAAGCCTTCTGCATTTCCGTAACACAACGGAAGCGGGTAGCTCGCAGTCATCTCGTGATAAAGGCCTTTACGGTAAGCTTCAGCCAGGCGCATGTTATGCCGCGCTAGATGTTGTGAACTCTCGTAATCAACGTCTATTGTTTGCAGTAAAACTGCAGCAAGTTGCGGGTCGTGATAAGAAAGTCGACATCAAACCGTTCGTAATCCAAGGCCTTCCAAGCCATGTAAAACCAACGGATGTGTTGATTCAGAACGTTTCAGACAGCCATGCTCGCGTGTGTCAGTTAAACGACGTAAAAGCGGCGGTTGCACAATACGAAGGCGCGCACTTTAAAGCGTTTTCTTCGATTGTTGATTACCACTCACAGATGTTTGAATACGGTGTAGTACCGAAGAAATTGCGTAACAGCAGCGACCGTTCTAAGTTCTACCGCTTAATTGAAGCATCACTTTACGGTGGTATTTCTAGTGCGATTACGCGTTCTCTGCGTGATTACCTTCTACCGCAAAATGGTGGCGTGAAGAAAGCATTCCAAGACATGGAATCAGCACTACGCGAAAACCGCATGACGCTAGAAGCGATCAAAACGACTCAGTCGGATCGTGACTTGTTCAAGCACTTGATCACTGAATCTACGAACTACGTGGCAGCAGATTACATGCGCCATGCCAACGATCGTCGCAACAAGCTTGATCAAACTATGAAGTTCCGTGGTGAACTGTTTGGTTCTCGCGAAACCTTGCTTGATCAAAACAACTTGTTGAACCGCGTTCAAGAAGAGCTTGAGCTGTTGGTCGATCAAGAATCGGCACTAGAGCAAGATTATCAAGCGGCTTCGGATCATCTTCAATTGGTTCAAACTGCACTTCGTCAGCAAGAGAAAATTGCTCGCTACAGTGAAGATCTAGAAGAGCTTAATGAGCGTCTAGAAGAACAGATGATGGTAGTTGAAGAAGCTCAAGAGCGAGTGCTTCTTGCTGAAGAGCAGGCAACCATTACTGAAGAAGAAGTGGATAGCCTGAAAACTCAGCTTGCTGACTACCAACAAGCGTTGGATGTTCAGCAGACTCGTGCGCTTCAATACCAGCAAGCGGTTCAAGCCTTAGAGAAAACTAAGCAGTTACTTGGTGATGAGTCTATTACTGCAGAAAGCGCATTAACTCTGGTTTCTGAGCTAAAAGCACAAGAAGAATCAAGCACTCAAACGTTACTGTCGACTAAGCATAAACTAGACATGTCTTCTGCTGCGTCTGCGCAGTTCGACAAAGCGCTCGCTCTTGTTAAAAGCATCGTTGGTGACGTTGAGCGTAAAGAAGCGTCTAACAGTGCTAAGCAAGCGTTAGAAAAAGGCCGTAACGCAAAACACGTTGTTGAAAACGAACAACAGTGGCGTGCTCAGCACCGCGACATGGCTCGTGATGTGGCGCAGCAGCGTCAAGCAAAAGAGCTTGCGACTGAATACCAAAAGCAACACAACATCTCACTAACTGACGAAGCGGTTTTCGATGAAGAACGTGAACGCCATACAATGCAGATCGAGTCTCTTGAGTACGCTCAAGAAGAGCTGCGTGAAGCGAAGAGTGAGCAACGTCGTGTGCAACAAAACCACGACCAAGAGATTCAAAAACTTGAATCTATTGCTCCAGCGTGGATCACGGCGAACGACGCACTTGAAGCCCTAAGAGATCAAACAGAAACTGAGCTAGAAGATAGCCAAGCAGTAATGACTCAAATGCAGCAAGTGCTTGAAGACGAAAAATCTCAAGCGGTAGCGAAAGATCAATTAGCGACTCGTCGTGCGCAGCTTGAGCAAGAGATTGAACGCTTAGCTTCTCCGGGTGGTTCTAACGATCCTCGTTTGAAAGGTTTAGCGGATACGCTTGGTGGCGTTCTGCTTTCTGAAATATATGACGACATTACCATTGGTGATGCACCGTATTTCAGTGCGATGTACGGCCCGGCTCGTCATGCGATTGTGGTCTCTGATCTTGATGGTATTAAAGAGAAGCTGGTGGATCTTGATGATTGTCCAGATGACCTTTACATCCTTGAAGGCGATGTTGATGCGTTTGATGACAGTTCGTTCAATGCTGATGAGTTAGAGGGCGCGGTGTGTGTTCAGCTGAACGATCGCCAAATGCGTTACTCTCGTTTCCCTGAGATCCCATTGTTTGGCCGTGCGGCTCGTGAACAACGATTAGAGAAATTGCGTGAAGAGCGTGATGTTGTTGTGGAAAACCACGCGAAAGCGGCGTTTGATGCACAAAAGCTGAATCGCCTATACCAAGCTTTCAATAGCTTTGTTGCTAAGCACCTACACGTTGCGTTTAACGCTGACCCTGAACAGGCACTAGTGTCTATTCGTGACAAGCGTAACCAGATTGTACGTTCTTTGGCTGAATTAAATTCTAAAGAGCAACAACAACGTAGTCAGCTACAACAGAGTAAACAAGCGTTGGGTGCGCTAGACAAATTAGCACCAATGGTTCGTATTTTAGAAGACGAAACATTGGCTGAACGCCTCGCTGAATTAGAAGCGCAACTAGAGCGCTTGAGCGAAGCTAAGTCGTACTTGAACAACCATGGCAAAGCACTTGCTTCGTTAGAGCAGATTGTTTCTGGACTAGACGCAGATCCTGAACAGTTCGAGACACTAGAAGCACAATACCAACAAGCTGACCAAGCTCTACAAAGCCTGAAAGGTAAAGTGTTTGCTCTGTCTGACTTGATTGAACGTCGTCACTACTTTGCCTATGCGGATTCTGTTGATCTTCTAAACAAGAGCAGCGAACTGAGCGAGCAATTGAAAGCGAAGTTGGTGCAAGCAGAACAAGCAAGAACCAAAGGCCGTGATGGCTTGAAGCAAGCTCGTGAACAGATGAATCAGTACAACCAAGTATTGGCAGCACTGAAGAGCTCACATCAAGCGAAACAAGAAACGGTTCAAGAGTTCAAGCAAGAGCTACAAGAGTTTGGTGTCAATGCTGATGAAGGCGCTGAAGAACGTGCTGTACGTCGTCGTGACGAACTGCATGAGCGTTTGCATACTTCACGTGGTCGTAAGAGCGAATACGAGCGTACCATTACATCAACTGAACTTGAGATGAAAGCCTTGGCTAAGCGTCTTAAGAAAGTTCAGAAAGAGTACACAGAGCTTCGTACCTTCGTTGTTGCAGCGAAAGCGGGTTGGTGTTCAGTACTTCGTTTAGCGCGTGAGAATGATGTTGAACGTCGTCTGCATAAACGTGAACTGGCTTATCTAACGGCGGGCGAGCTTCGCTCCATGTCGGATAAATCACTGGGTGCGCTACGTCTGGCGGTAGCCGACAACGACGACCTGCGTGATTCGCTGCGTTTATCTGAAGACAACGCGCATCCAGAGCGTAAAGTTCTGTTCTACATTGCTGTTTACCAACACCTTCGTGAGCGTATTCGCCAAGACATCATTCACACGGATGATCCGGTTGAAGCAATCGAAGAGATGGAAGTTGAGCTAGCTCGACTAACAGAAGAATTGACGCAGCGTGAAAATCGCCTGGCAATCAGCTCTGAGTCAGTAGCAAGCATCATCAAGAAAACGATTCAGCGCGAGCAGAACCGTATTCGAATGCTGAACCAAGGTTTGTCTAACATTTACTTTGGTCAGGTTAAAGGTGTACGTCTGAACGTTAAGATCCGTGAAAGCCACGAGATCTTGCTATCAGGGCTAGCGACTCAACAAGAGCAACACAAAGACTTGTTTGAATCAACGCGCTTTACCTTTTCAGAAGCGATGGCGAAGTTGTTCCAACGAGTAAACCCGCATATCGATATGGGTCAACGTTCTCCGCAAGTTCTGGGTGAAGAGCTACTTGATTACCGTAACTACCTAGAGCTAAGTGTTGAAGTTAACCGTGGTTCAGACGGTTGGTTACAAGCGGAATCGGGTGCATTGTCTACGGGTGAGGCGATCGGTACGGGTCAGTCAATCCTATTGATGGTTATTCAGAGCTGGGAAGAGGAATCTCGTCGACTTCGCAGTAAAGACATCGTTCCATGTCGTTTGTTGTTCCTTGATGAAGCAGCACGTCTGGATTCTAAGTCAATATCTACGCTGTTTGAACTGTGTGACCGCTTAGGTATGCAGCTTCTGATCGCTGCGCCAGAGAACATTAGCCCAGAGAAAGGTACGACTTACAAACTGGTTCGTAAGGTCTTCAAAGACCACGAACATGTACACGTTGTTGGCCTACGTGGTTTTGCTCAAAACAAACCAGCATCTGCGGTGCAAGAGCTTATCGAAGAAACTGAGCAATAACTTTGATAGCCGAATTATAATCTTGATAGCCGAGCAATAACCTTGATAGCGCAGCTATAAGCTCGAAAGCGACTCAATGATATTTGTACAAAGCCCCTAATCAATAGGGGTTTTTTTGTATCTTGAATCTAATTTCCTCAACTGAACTCCTCTCGCCTAATTCTTTTATCGATACTGATAAGACCACTCATACCTTGTGGTTATTATCAATGGAACTTGTTTGAGGTCACACGCACAAAACCACAAATAATGTATGGTAATGACATAGATTTAATAATATTAATAATATTGTATTACTTAAATTTTAATTATTGATAACTCGCGTGTGCGAAAGGTAAAGGTAGGACATAGGTATGATTCAAATCGTGATTGATGGGAAATATCGAATCGTCGAGCAAGGACAAACCGTTCTTGAAGCGGCAAAAACATGTGGTTTGGAAATCCCATCTTTATGTGGTTTGAACAAAACAGCGGATAAAGTGCCGTGTGATTTGTGTGTCGTTGAAGTTGATGGCGTTGGTGTTACTCGCTCTTGTGAGCTTGAAGTGTCTAATGGGTTGAATATTACCACTCAGTCAAAACAGTTAACGAATCATCGACAAGAAGCGTTGAATCGCATTATGACCGATCACTACGCTGACTGTGAGGCGCCATGCCAAACAGCCTGTCCTGCTGGGGTCGACATCCAATCTTACCTGCACCATATTGCTCAAAATGATCACATCAAAGCGATTGAAGTGATCAAAAAGACATTACCAATGCCGCTTTCAATTGGTCGTGTGTGTCCTGCTTTCTGTGAAACCGAATGTCGTCGTAACTTGGTTGATGAATCCATTGCGATTCGCCAACTCAAACGACACGCTGCCGATGCGGATCTAGCGGCTCAAGAGAGCTACATGCCAGCGAAGAAACCAAATAAAGGCAAGAGCATTGCTATTGTTGGTAGTGGCCCCGGTGGGCTTACGGCGGGTTATTACCTATCTAACGAAGGCTATGAAGTCAGTGTCTATGAGTCGATGCCCAAAGCGGGTGGTTGGCTGCGTTACGGTATCCCTGAATATCGCTTACCTAAGTCGATTCTAGATAAAGAAATCGAGTTGATGTGTCGCAACGGAATGGTGGTTGAGTGCGGTAAAAAACTCGGTGTTGATTTTACACTGTCTGATTTAAGTAACGATTTTGATGCGGTTTGTTTAGCCGTTGGTGCATCACAAGCGGTTGAAATGAATTACCCGGGTAGTGAACTCGGCGGTTGTTATTTGGGTGTCGATTATCTGAAAGATTACGTGACCGATCAGCAGTATGTCACAGGTAAAAAGGTTGCCGTGATCGGTGGCGGTAATACAGCGATTGACTGCGCTCGAACAGCGGTGCGTGATGGCGCGGATACTACGCTGATTTATCGTCGTACTCGAGATGAGATGCCTGCAGAAGATTACGAAATCGAAGAAGCTGAGCATGAAGGTGTGAAGTTCCATTTCTTAACCAACCCGGCAGCAAACATAGCCGATGAAAATGGTCATGTATCAGAAATACGATTAGAGCGTATGGCTTTGGGTCCGGCTGATGCTTCAGGTCGTCGCAGCCCTAAACCAACGGGCGAGTTCTTTGTTGAAGCGTTTGATACGGTTATTGCTGCCGTGTCACAAAAGCCTGATCTGAGTTTTATGGACAATGAAGCAATTGATATTCCTCTTACTCGTTGGAATACCGCAGATGCTGATCCACAAACCATGCATACCGGAACCGGAAATATTTTCAGTATTGGTGATTTCCGACGCGGCCCTGCAACTGCAGTCGAAGCGGTTGGGGATGGGCGTATTGCTGCACAAGCGATCGATCGCTTCTTCCATGGTGATATGGAAAATATTCCGGCTAAACCGTTTAACTCAAGAAAGCACAAACAGCTCAAAGCGGTGGATCCTGAGCAATACAAATCTATACAACGCATGGCGCGCAAGATCATGCCTGAGCTAACGCCCGAACAGCGTGAACAAAGCTTCGATGAAGTAGAAACAGGGTTTGATAATGCCGATGCAATCGCTGAAGCTGCAAGATGTTTAGAGTGTGGCTGCCAAGCTAATACAGATTGCGACCTACGAGACTACTCGACTGAATACAAAGCAACGCAAACGCATCCAGAGTACAAAATCGATGTGGCTTCGAATGAGAGTTGGCAGGCGATTCGTGCTGAAGAAGCGAAGGTCGGGTTAACAAGACAAAAATTTTCGGTCGATGACAGTTCTGAGTTCATTATCTTTGACGCCAACCGCTGTATCAGTTGTGGCCAGTGTATCCAAGCCTGTCGCGAACAGAATGTTCATGGCGTTCTAAGCTTCATGAACCAATCCGATGGCAAGCCTGCTTCGAGGCCTGAATGTCGTCCTAACTTTGGGGCAGACAAGACCGTAATGGGTGACTCAAACTGTGTTCAATGTGGCTCGTGTATTCAGGTGTGTCCAACCGGTGCAATGGTGGATGCTCGCGACAGAAAGCAGGGAGACACAGGCGTACTCAAGAAAGTCGATACCATCTGCACCTATTGCGGTGTCGGCTGCAAGCTAACCATGCATATAGATGAGCAGAAAAACAAAATCCGCTATATCGAAGGCGGAGACTCTCCGGTTAATGAAGGCATGTTGTGTGTTAAGGGACGATTTGGCTTCGATTTTGTGGGCAGCGATGCGCGTTTAACCACACCATTAATTCGTAAAGATGGCTGGTTGCAACCTGCAAGTTGGGATGAGGCAGTTAAGCTTATTGCCGAGAAGTTTACTGCGATTAAGCAAGGCTTTGGCAGTAACGCTTTAGCGGGGTTCTCGTCGGCGAAAACCACCAATGAAGATAACTATGCCTTCCAAAAATTCATACGTCGTGAACTCGGTACCAATAACGTCGATCACTGTGCGCGCCTTTGTCACGCATCTACTGTTACTGGTTTAGAGGCTTCGCTAGGTAGCGGGGCGATGACCAATGATATTCCAAGCATCAAGCACTCAGATGTGATCTTTATTATTGGCTCCGACACCACGTCAGCACACCCAATTATTGGCTCGCATATCAAGCAAGCTGTGAGACATGGTGGAGCGAGATTGATCGTTGCCGATCCAAAACGAATCGATATTGCTGACCATGCTGAACTTTATTTAGCGCACCGACCGGGTACTGATGTAATGTTGATCAATGGTGTGATGCAGCAAATCATCAAACACGGTTGGTACGACCAAGAGTATATCGAAGACCGTGTGGATGGCTTTGATACCTTGCTTCAAGAGGTAATGTCACCAAGTTATTCACTAGACAAAGTGGAGCTGGTAACTGGCGTTAAAGCGGAAGACATCTTCGCAATGGCGCGATTGATTGGTACTGCAGAGCGTACAGCGGTGTACTACTCGATGGGCATTACGCAACATACCACTGGTCACGATAACGTTCGATCAATCGCTAACCTACAGCTCTTGTGTGGCAATATCGGAATTGAAGGCGGCGGTATCAACCCATTACGTGGTCAATCCAATGTTCAGGGTGCGTGTGACATGGGCGCATTGCCAAATAACCTTCCGGGTTATCAGAAAGTGTACAACCCAATGGTTCGTCAAAAATTCGCGATGGAGTGGGGTGTTTCTGACCTACCGGCTGAAACAGGCTTAACGTTGACCGAAATTATTGATGGAGCGTGTCATCGAGATGTTCGTGGTCTGTACGTAATGGGCGAGAACCCAGTGCTGAGTGACCCGAACCAAGCGCATGTGATTGAAGGTCTTGAAGCGTTAGATTTCCTCGTGGTTCAAGATATTTTCTTAACCGAAACCGCTCAATATGCCGATGTGGTGCTACCGTCTTGCTCGTTTGCTGAGAAGTCTGGTCATTTTACTAATACCGAGCGTCGTGTTCAGCGTATTAACCCGGCGGTATTGCCTCCAGGTGAAGCGAAAGAAGATTGGGTGATTATCCAAATGTTGGCTAATGCGATGGGCGG
The DNA here is from genome assembly GCF_041474195.1 of Vibrio sp. 10N.222.52.C3. NCBI lineage: Bacteria > Pseudomonadati > Pseudomonadota > Gammaproteobacteria > Vibrionales > Vibrionaceae > Vibrio > Vibrio sp. 10N.222.52.C3. The sequence goes on from NZ_JBFRTQ010000027.1 coordinate 93,714, forward strand.
CAATTGGGAATATGACTCGGTTGCTGATATCACCAATGAGATAGCGCGTGTCACGCCACAGTATGGTGGTTTACGTTGGGAGAACATTACGGTGAACGGCGTGCAATGGCCAAGTAATAAGAACAACCTTGATGGCACACGTATCATGCACCAGACCCAATTTACGCGTGGGCGTGGTCAAATGGAGGCGATTCCGTTTAGATACGCTGCTGAGCTACCGGATGCGGAATACCCGTTAGTATTAACGACAGGCCGTATTCTAGAACAGTTCCACACCGGAACCATGACACGTAAAACAAAAGGGTTGGATAACTTAGCAGGGCCGCGTGCCATGGTGAGTGTTCATGATGCTGAAGCGCTAGGTATCTCGAATGGTCAGATGCTTAAGGTCTCAACACGTCGTGGTGAAATCGAAATCGCGGCCTTTGTGACTAAACGAATGCAAAAGGGTGTGGTATTTATTCCATTCCATTTTGTTGAATCACCAGTTAACCGTTTGACTACCACAGCGACTGATCCACACGCGAAGATCCCTGAATTTAAGGTGGCGGCTGTGCGTATTGATCCTATTCGTGAGCCTGAGTGTGAAGTAACAGAGGCTTAATCATATTAGCTCGGTGAAGACGGCTGGCATTAAAAAGCCGCGTAACTCTCAGAGTTATGCGGCCTTTTTATCGAGCTAGATTCAGTATCAATAACTGAGTCGTTTCGCTTTAATTTAGATGAGCTTAGCTTGGAACAATTTCGCTACCGTGAACACCAAATTGCTTAGCAGCGTAGGCAACGCGCTCTGCTGGTTTTGGGTATTCAGCCGGTGTGCCCAGGTTTTCAATATGATGCAAGCGAGGTAATAAACCTGCGCCGTTTGCAATCTGTATTGCTAATCCAGGGCGAGCGTTTAGCTCCAGTACCATCGGGCCTTCTTCTTGGTCTAAAACCATGTCCGTACCCATGTAACCAAGGCCTGTCATTTCCCAAGCACTTGATGCAAGTGTCAGCAGCTTTTCCCAATGGGGTACTTGTAGTAGCGCCAACTCTTTACCCGTATCTGGGTGGTGAGTCACTGGGTGGTCAAATTGAACCGCACGAACGGCTTTACCCGTAGCGATACAAATACCTACGCCCACAGCACCTTGGTGCAAGTTAGCTTTACCATCAGAAGCCGAAGTCGATAGACGCATCATCGCCATTACAGGGTAGCCCTTGAATACAATGATTCGTACATCTGGTACACCCTCGTAACTGAAGCCGTCAAAACACTCGTCAAACTTGATGAGGTTTTCAACTACAGCAACATCGTTCTTACCACCGAGTGAGAAAAGACCCGCGAGAGCGTTACTGATGTGGCGCTCTACGTCTTCTTCATTGATAGTCGAACCCGATGGCTTGGTGTAAACGCCGTCCTTGTGAGAAGTCACAACAAGGATACCTTTACCACCACTGCCTTGAGCTGGCTTGATTACGAAACCCGGCCACTCTTTTACCATCTTGTGGATTGTTTTTACTTCAGCTTGATGACCAATCACGCCAATCAGTTTTGGTACAGTAGCACCAGCCTGTTCAGCAATGATCTTCGTCTTAAGCTTGTCATCAACGAGTGGATACTTGGAACGATCATTGTAGCGACCAATATAACTATGGTTACGCTTGTTCATTCCCATTATGCCTTTGCCTTTCAACCTAAACGGTGAAGTAAACTGATCAAACATAACTTAGTCCTCCGCTAGCGGTTTAAAGCGACGAAGCTCGGTTAGACGGTATCCTGTGTAGTTACCTAGTAGCAAGATGGTCGCTAGAATAACAAGTTGTAAACCAATAAAGTTAAACGTTAAGTGCTGAATGAACGGGTTAGTCATGCCTAAGTAAACAAGAACCGCAGTAAATAGAGAACCACCACCTTGCAGCATTACTTCTTTCGCGCCTTCTTCTTCCCATAGGATAGACATACGTTCGATAGTCCAAGATAGGATAATCATTGGGAAGAACGTAATGGATAGACCTTCAGTCAGACCCACTTTAAACGCGACTACAGTAAACACAGAGATAATCATGATTACCGTAATGATTACGGCGGATATCCTGGCGACCAGTAGCAAGTTGAGCTTGGATAAGTAACTTCGAATAATAAGACCTGTACCTACGATAAGTAGGAAGCCGACAATACCCGTTACCAATTGTGTTTGTACAAAGGCTACCGCAATCAGTACAGGCATGAACGTACCAGACGTTTTCAGACCGATGATGACACGTAGGAACACAACAATCAGAGCACCGATAGGAATCAGCATGATGGTTTTAAACATCGCTTGCTCTTCTAGCGGCAGACTATGAATGGAAAGGTTTAACAGTTGATCCGCAGAGACTTTACTGTTGGTTGCTTCAGTGGGAGTCACCTCCTGAGCAATCATCGAGAAGTGAACTTTACTGTTCTGACCACCAACCACGTCTAATAGAGATACATTTGATTCATCCCAAATTAGCAGGTTTGGCTGAACTTGCTGTTCGCTTGATTCAGGAGAGAATAAAACCCATTGGTCGTTATCCCAGATCTGGTTCATTTGCTGGATAGATTGACGACGACGGCCATCTTCTAGCTCGATAACACCAACCACTTTATTGTGAATGTTTGCTGCTGAAAGTAGCTTGTGTGTTGCTTCAACTTTGCTCATGTTATTCAGAATCAGCGCAGAGTTTTGGCTGTCTGGATCATTAAGCGTTTTGATAAGTTCACGAGTGAAGGTGATGTTGTCTGCTGAGCGCTTAGTGGCTCGGTCAATCAGTGCCAACGCTGCCGCTTCTTCTGGACCATCAAAGCTTGGTTGCGTAATTTCACCTTCTGGTGGTATTGCATCAATTTTTGCTTGGTTATCAACTAGGAATTGAGTCTTGTAGTAGATAGTTTGCGGGCCATCAGCATGGCGAATAGACCATTCTGCACGACGACCTGATTCGGTATTCAAGTAAGAGATGCCGTAACCTGGAGATGAAGCTGACTCACCAATAAGTGTGTAATTAGATTGAGTGTGAGGAGCCGCTAATGAAACTTTTGCTTCTTTACCAACCGCATTGAACTCGATACGAGCTTCAACGTCCCAAACCTGCCTGGTTTCCCCTGGAGTCCAAGGTACACCGTAGGTCGTATGTCTGAACATACTCAGTGTTATACCTGCCACAATAAGCAGGAATATAGAGATATAAAATGGAATTCTTGACGTCATAGCTTACCCTACTATTGTTATTTAACTTCCGTTTGTACGTACTTTTTACTTACATCTACTAGCGCTATGTCTTTGATAAATTCGCGCCCTAGTAACACAGGGTGACTCATTTGAGAGCGATCCGCCAATGTAAATTGTGCTTTTTCATGGATTTTTCCAACTTTCACCCATAATTCGATCACAGCTCGACGTTCTGCTTGATCATTGGTTGATTGACGGATTTTTACATAACGTACAACAGGCGCTTCAATCCATTTCTGGTCTTCTTTAGCTTGGGCTTTGTCGTCTAGGTGAAATTTAACCCAGTTCTTGCCGTTACGTTCGAATTCTTTGATATCGATAGCGTTTAAAGAAGAGGTGGTTGCACCTGTATCAACACGAGCATCAAAGCTTTGCTTGATAGAGTCGATAAACACTTTTTCGATGCCGCCAAGGATAGTCGGTTGTGATATAGGAGCGATAGGAGCAACGGCAATAGCGACCGGTTCCTCTTCCTCTAGCTCTTCAATAACCTTGTGTTCCATGCTCGTTAGATGGGTATCTAATTGACTAGAAAGGGTAGTAATTTCGTCTTCTAAGCTTTCAATATAGTCACTTTGATTGCTTAGTTGCAGTTCAAGATTTTGAACCTTATTTGCGATGTTTGTCTCTGAGCGGGAAATAGCGTCGAGAGTTTCTTGGTGGTAGGTAGCACCATTTGTAAGAGTACAACCAGAGAGCAAACCAACCGCCACAATAGGCGATAATCGCTTAAACATAAAAAAACCTTTGAGAATTAGAGAATAGTTCAGACTATTTAGAAGTTTAGCCCACAAAAAAGGATGCGTGAAGCATCCTATTGTAAGAGTCTGGTCATATTGAATCGCAATGTGAGCGCTACGCCAATTATTGCTATTTGGAATAGCTCACTTATTAAACACAAGTCAATTTTTGTTCAATTCTTAAGCTAAGGAAGCAAGGTTCACCGCGAAATTAACAGAGGCTTTTTGACCATGCAAGTAATTGTTTTGCTGCCTTAATAGGCTTGTGCTTTATTTACTCAATATGCCACTGCTTTGTGGGCAGTAAATCTATGGCTTTGTTGCTACCAGAATCGCACGTCTCGGTGCAGGGTGACCTTCAACCGTTTTACTTGGATCGTTCGGATCGAGGTAATCTGGAAGAGAGTTGTGTGTCATCCATTCTGTGGTGCGTTGTTCACCAATTGTCGTGACATTTTCGTCAACGATTCGTACGTCTTCAAAACCAACTTGTTCTAGCCAGCGTTTCAGTGCGCGAGCTGAAGGGAAGAAGTAGACGTTTCTCATTTGCGCGTAACGGTCAACCGGAACTAATACTGCGTTCTCATCGCCTTCAATCACCAAGGTTTCAAGAACCAGTTCACCGCCAGACACCAATTGGTCTTTCAGTTGAATCAAGTGGTCCAGTGGTGAACGACGATGGTAAAGCACGCCCATGCTGAATACCGTGTCGTAGGCTTCTAGCTTTGGGAGCTGCTCAATACCTAGAGGTAATAGGTGAGCTCGTTGGTCATCGCCCATCAACTTACGAATTGCTTCAAACTGAACCAAGAATAGGTGGGAAGGATCGATACCAACCGTTAAGCGAGCACCTTCACCCAGCATGCGCCACATGTGGTAACCATTGCCACAACCTACATCGAGAACCGAACGGTTTTTTAATGGAGATATATGTGGAAGCACACGATCCCATTTCCAGTCACTGCGCCACTCTGTATCGATATGGATGTCGTGAACCGTATAAGGACCTTTTCTCCACGGGTGGAAAGTCTTCAATAAGCTTTCTAGCTTTTTCAGTTCGCCTGTGTGGTATGGCGTAGAACTACCAATCGTCACTGAATTTTTCAGGTCAACTTGATCTGGCACGTCTTGTGGAATCTTGTTTAGTGCACGTAGCCAGCGGTCAAAGTCACCGTGCTCTGCATTTTGCCAATCGGTCAGTTGCTGTGGCAGGACATTTAGCCACGGCTGAAGGCGAGTATCTTGGGCAATAAGTTGATAAAAATTGGCAAAATTAAACATAGGTTTTCACTGAGTTGGTGGTGTAGAAATTAAATTTGTCACTCCATTAAGAGTGTGGACAAACATGCTAGGGAATCTCGTTTATCGTGTTTGATAAGAGATCCCCAATTCGTTTGTTCCTCGCTCTTGAGGATGACATTTTAGTACGTGCTAACGGTGTCGCGACGGTTACGTAATCTAAAATGTTTACTTTATCGCGAACATTGAACCAAAGTTGAAACATTGGAACCAGACTTCGCTGCTTGAGAAGCCAATCTTATCAAATCGCTCTCTGTGAACAGGGATCGAATCCGGGCGCATCACGTTTTCAATTGCGCTACGTTTCTGACTTACTTCTAGCTCGCTGTACCCGTTAGCACGTTTGAAATCATGGTGCAGGTCGATAAGCAGTTCATTTGAGCTTTCATCTTCGAATACGTATTTTTCTGACAGGATTAAGATCCCGCCTGGGCGCAAGCCAGCATGAATTTTCTCAAGCAGAGCGTATCGATCGTCTGGAGAAAGAAATTGCAGCGTAAAGTTAAGCACCACAACAGAAGCGTCTTTGATTTCCACTTCACGGATGTCGGCTTCAATCACTTCTACCGGTGTGTCACTGCGGTAAGCATTAACGTGCAATTTGCAGCGCTCAACCATGGCTTCTGAATTATCGATCGCGAAAATCGTGCAGCCTTCTTGCTGAATGTGACGACGCATAGAAAGTGTCGCAGCACCAAGCGAGCAGCCAAGGTCGTAAATATTTGAGTGTGGCTTTACAAAGCGCTCAGCCAGCATGCCGATTGCAGAGATGATATTGCTATAGCCAGGCACCGAACGTTGAATCATATCCGGAAATACTTCAGCAACCCTTGCATCAAAGGTGAAGTCTCCAATTTTATCAATAGGAGCGGAAAAGATATTGTCTGTGTTGCTCATAGCATTTTCTCTCGACAGTCAGCGTAATTGGCACAAAATTCGTACCAAATAAAAGGGGGCGTATTTTACGTAAAAAAAACGCCACTGTCACGAAAACTGAGATTTAGCTCAAGGTTCGAAGCTACTTACAAGTGAGAGGTTAAAACATCGAGATTTGGTGATTGCCTTTTTGAGCTGGAAACTGAGCCAGTTCGGGCAGTAATAATGATGTATTTTCAGAGACTTGCTTTTGTAGCCTCTTATAAATAGCAATCGCAAGTTCAGGTGCGTGGTTATTGTCTGGGGTGTGGATCATTAAATAGGGCTGCTTGCCTTCATTAAGCCAGTTTGGGATTTTGGCAAACCAAGGCTTAAAAAACTCAATATTAGGTTCTTGGTCTGGGTGACCAATAAATCGAATCATCGGGTTATTGGCGGTAGCAATTGCATGAACAGGAACACGCGGTTTTTTCTGATGCGCATCGATCACTGCTTCTGTGGTGGGTGGCGCAGAGAAAACGGGGCGGCTGTCCATAATGATGCGATTGATGCCTTCCTCAACCAGCCATTGGTTGAAGCGTTTTTCCGCATCGCCCTTATCAAAGAAACCTAAGTGTCGAACTTCGACGCCAAGCTGCATATCTTTTGGGAATAAGGTGCAAAACTTTTGTAGGGCAGGCAGCATGCTGGGCTCAAAACTGTGCGGCAGCTGAATCGTCCATTGACCAATACGGTCATGCAGTGGCGACATCGTCATCAAGAACTCTTTGAGTTCGGCTTGGCAGTGTCTCAGTTGTTGCTGGTGGGTGATGAATTTGGGCAATTTGAAGGTGAACTTGAAATCATCGTGACTGGCGGCTTTCCAATTGTGAACGGTAGACATACTTGGCGTAGCGTAAAAGGTGGTGTTGCCCTCAACGGTATGGAAAACTTGGGTGTATTTTTCCAAGCGTTCGGCAGGCTTGGTGCCTTTACCGTAGAACTGACTTTGCCACTCAGAATGAGACCACATAGTTAATCCAAGTCTTAGAGGTAAAGTTTCTGTTGTTATTACACGATTATCCATCTATTACACCGTTATCCATCACGCCATCAGTCATTACAAAAAGTTTTTGGGTTGAAACGAAAATCTACTTTACGAGAGTTTTGCTGATTAAGGTACTTTCGAGATATAATTATCGCAATTTTTTCGGTTTTGATGAATCTTTGCGCACTTGATGGGCTAAAAAGCAGCAAAGCCAGATAAAACACAATAAATTCGAATGTGGAAGGTCGATTTTAAGCGAGTTTCCGCGTATAAATGTTCCTTTGCTCTGTTGTGTGGAATGACCACTGACAGCTTGGAAATTAGTAAATAATTAAGAGATTGGGAAATTCATTATGCGTACCCATTACTGTGGTAACCTGAACAAGTCCCTGGCGGGACAAACTGTAGAATTGTGCGGCTGGGTAAACCGTCGCCGTGATTTAGGCGGTCTTATCTTTATTGATATGCGTGATCGTGAAGGCATCGTTCAGGTTGTTGTCGATCCAGATATGAAAGATATCTTCCCGATCGCTAACCAACTGCGTAATGAATTCTGTATCAAGTTTACTGGTGAAGTACGAGTTCGTCCGGACAGCCAAGTAAATAAAGACATGGCTACTGGTGAAGTAGAACTTTACGCGACGGGTCTAGAGATCATTAACCGTTCAGAAGCGCTTCCACTAGACTTCAACCAAACGAACTCTGAAGAGCAGCGTCTTAAGTACCGTTACATCGATCTTCGTCGTCCAGAAATGAGCGACCGTATTAAGCTTCGTGCACGTGCTTCTAGCTTCGTTCGTCGTTTCCTAGATGAGAACTTATTCCTAGACATCGAAACGCCAGTACTAACGAAAGCGACACCAGAAGGTGCTCGTGACTACCTAGTACCAAGCCGTGTTCACAAAGGTAGCTTCTACGCACTTCCTCAATCTCCTCAGCTTTTCAAGCAACTGCTGATGATGTCTGGTTTTGACCGTTACTACCAAATCGTTAAATGTTTCCGTGATGAAGATTTACGTGCTGACCGTCAGCCTGAATTTACTCAAATCGATATCGAAACATCTTTCATGACTTCTCAAGAAGTACGTAACGTGACTGAGAAGCTTGTTCACGATATGTGGAAAGAACTTCTAGATGTTGAACTAGGTCAATTCCCAGTAATGCCTTTCTCTGAAGCGATTCGTCGTTTCGGTTCTGATAAGCCAGATCTACGTAACCCACTAGAGCTAGTGGACGTTGCTGACTTGGTTAAAGATGTTGAATTCAAGGTATTCTCTGGCCCAGCTAACGACGAAAAAGGTCGCGTAGCAGTTATCCGTGTTCCAGGTGGTGCTAAGCTAACTCGTAAGCAAATCGACGGCTACGCTGAACACGTAAACATCTACGGCGCGAAAGGCCTAGCTTGGATGAAGGTTAACGACCGTGCTGCAGGCATGGAAGGTATTCAATCTCCAGTTGCTAAATTCCTAAGCGAAGACGTAATCAACGGTATTCTAGATCGTACTCAAGCTGAATCTGGCGATATCATTCTGTTCGGCGCAGACAAAGCGGGCATCGTTGCTGAAGCAATGGGCGCACTTCGTCTTAAACTAGGTACGGATCTAGAGCTAACAGACACATCTGCATGGGCTCCACTGTGGGTTGTTGACTTCCCAATGTTCGAAGAAGACGGCGAAGGTAACCTACACGCAATGCACCACCCATTCACATCACCACTAGGTGTGAACGCGGAAGAGCTAAAAGCGAACCCAGCAGCAGCAAATTCTGATGCATACGACATGGTAATCAACGGCTACGAAGTAGGCGGCGGTTCTGTACGTATCCACAACGCAGAAATGCAAACAGCGGTATTTGGTATCCTAGGTATCGAAGCACAAGAGCAACAAGAGAAGTTCGGCTTCCTACTTGAAGCGCTTAAGTACGGCACGCCACCGCACGCTGGTCTAGCATTCGGTCTTGACCGTCTAGCAATGCTGCTTTGTGGTACTGAGAACATCCGTGACGTTATCGCATTTCCGAAAACAACAGCTGCAGCATGTCTACTGACAGACGCGCCAAGCCTAGCGAACCCAGCATCACTGGAAGAGCTAGCAATCGCAGTTAAATTGGCAGAGAAAAAAGAGCAAGCGTAAGCCTGTTATCTTTTCTTGTTGATGAAGAGATCCTAGTTGATAGAGAGCTCTCAATTAATTAGCCAAGACTTGCCAGTAAATTAGAGAATGCCCGTTAATTTGACGGGCATTTTTTTTTGCGTTCGATATACTAAGCTCATAAAGCATGTATAAATAATCAGTATTGAAGTTATGTCTATTATCTTAGGAATTGACCCTGGCTCGCGTATTACCGGCTATGGCGTGATTCGTCAAAATGGTCGCCATCTATATTACTTAGGTAGCGGTTGTATTCGCACCTCTGAAAAAGAACTGCCGGGCCGACTCAAACAAATCTACGCCGGTGTGAGCGAAATCATCACTCAGTTTCAACCGGATGTGTTTGCGATAGAACAGGTCTTCATGGCGAAGAATGCGGATTCTGCACTTAAGCTGGGACAAGCGCGTGGCAGTGCGATAGTGGCAGCGGTAAATGCTGATCTCCCCGTTCATGAATATGCGGCTCGTCTAATCAAACAAGCGGTGACAGGCAATGGTGGTGCAGATAAGTCGATGGTTCAGAACATGGTGATGAGCATGCTTAAGTTACCCGCTAAACCACAGGCCGATGCTGCCGATGCTCTAGGCGTAGCGATCACTCACGCCAACACCAATAAAACTTTGATAGCGCTTGCGGGTAAAGCAACAGGTGCAAGAAAAGGGCGTTACCGATAACCATAGGCTATGGCGTTTCTGAAGACAGAATCATTCGGTTTCTTAAGCTAAGCAAGCTTAAATAAATCATCCTAATAAACACAAAGAACTGGATAAGCATCCAGTTCTTTTATATTCTGTCCCTCAAATTATATTCCATCAAGAGAGTGAATTGTGATCGGACGTCTACGCGGTACATTAATAGAAAAACAGCCACCAGAATTACTAATCGAAGTGAGTGGCGTTGGCTATGAAGTTCAAATGCCAATGAGCTGTTTTTACGAATTACCAAACGTGGGCGAAGAGGCAATCATCTACACGCACTTTGTTGTACGTGAAGATGCGCAGCTACTTTATGGTTTTAACACGGTTAAAGAGCGTGCGCTGTTCCGTGAAGTGATCAAAGCGAACGGTGTGGGCCCTAAGCTAGGCCTTGGCATTCTTTCAGGCATGACGGCTAGCCAGTTTGTTCAAAGTGTTGAACGTGAAGACATCTCGACGCTGGTTAAACTTCCGGGTGTGGGTAAGAAAACCGCTGAACGTCTGGTTGTTGAAATGAAAGACCGCCTGAAAGGGTGGGGCGCGGGTGACTTGTTTACTCCAGCGACAGATGCAGCTCCGATTGATTCTATGCCAACCGTTCACGACGCGGAAGAAGAAGCGGTAAGTGCGCTACTTGCATTAGGCTACAAGCCGACTCAAGCTTCCAAGGTGGTTTCTCAAGTGGCTAAAGATGGCATGACCAGCGAACAGTTGATTCGCGAAGCTCTGAAATCGATGGTTTAATACCCAATATACTTGTTCGACAAAATAGACTCATTCACTTTGCCTTTACACAGAGTCAAGAAGCGCAGAGTCAACAAGAGCATAGTTAGGAATAGCAGAATTTATGATTGAAGCCGATCGCCTTATTGCACCGGATAACCCAGTATTCAAAGATGAAGATGTCATTGATCGTGCAATACGCCCTAAAGCACTGGCTGACTATCAAGGTCAGGATCACGTTCGTGGCCAGATGGAGATTTTCATCAAAGCGGCACAACTGCGTAACGAGGCGCTCGACCATCTGTTGATATTTGGCCCTCCAGGCTTGGGTAAAACCACGTTGGCGAACATTGTTGCCAATGAGATGGATGTCAACATTCGTACGACTTCAGGCCCTGTTCTAGAAAAAGCAGGCGACCTAGCGGCGTTACTGACCAATCTCGAAGAAAATGATGTCCTGTTCATTGATGAGATTCACCGTTTAAGCCCTGTGGTTGAAGAGGTGTTGTACCCTGCAATGGAAGACTACCAATTAGATATCATGATTGGTGAAGGCCCAGCGGCACGCTCTATCAAGATTGACCTTCCTCCTTTTACTTTGATTGGCGCAACCACTCGTGCTGGCTCACTGACATCGCCGTTACGTGACCGTTTTGGTATTACTCAGCGTCTTGAGTACTACAAGGTTGAAGATCTACAAAACATCGTTCAGCGCAGTGCAGATTGCCTTGGTCTTTCTATGGAGTCCGAAGGGGCGCTAGAAGTTGCTCGCCGAGCTCGTGGTACGCCACGTATTGCTAACCGTCTACTACGTCGTGTTCGTGACTATGCGGAAGTGAAAGGCGATGGACATATTTGCCCAGACGTTGCAGATAAAGCACTCAACATGCTGGACGTTGACGCCAAAGGCTTTGATTACATGGATAGAAAGCTTCTGCTTGCGATAATGGAGAAGTTTGGTGGTGGTCCGGTTGGTATCGACAACATGGCAGCTGCGATTGGTGAAGAGAGAGACACCATTGAAGATGTGTTGGAGCCTTACTTGATTCAGCAAGGTTACTTACAAAGAACGCCAAGAGGTCGAATCGCGACCGACAGAGCGTATTTACACTTTGGAATAGATAAACCATCTAATCGTTAAATTATTCATTTTCAAAGATCCCAGTTGCATAAGCGCTGGGATTTTTTGCTTTTTATTGAATAACAACTCTTTGAGCGATTCGATAAAAAGGCTGAATAGCCTCTGTCAAAAATGAAAACTTTGATTGCAGGTTTGATTTAGTTAGCAAAAAATGAAATAAGTTGTCATATTTTTTTGTTAATACTTTATAGGTAGTTGTAATTCGTATGTTGAAGTGGTGCTGAGCATTTGTCATAGATATCATGCGCTGTTATTAAGACAAGCATAATTGGTGTGATTTTAATCATAATTGTACAAAAATAACTCTAATTTGCTCGAATAAATTTGATACAAATCAACGCAGGGTTCTCCCATAAACCTTTTGAAACATACTGATTTTACCAGTAATATTAGCGCCAGCTATATTAGCTCATGCTTAACAATAATCTAACTATAACGGTACGTTTTTGCTACAAATTTCAACTTGTAATAACAATTACATAAATTGTTTTAACATGGATTTTTGCGGTGAATAATCACACAAGTGTCATTCAGCCGACACAAAGGAGTTACCATGATTGATGTTGTTGATCTGTCGCGATTGCAGTTTGCATTTACAGCGATGTATCACTTCCTATTTGTTCCACTGACTTTAGGTATGGCATTTCTACTTGCCATTATGGAGTCAGTTTATGTAATGACTGGCAAGCAAATTTACAAGGACATGACCAAGTTCTGGGGTAAATTGTTTGGTATTAACTTTGCTCTTGGTGTAGCGACAGGCTTAACCATGGAGTTCCAGTTTGGTACTAACTGGTCTTACTATTCTCACTATGTTGGCGACATTTTTGGTGCTCCGCTAGCTATCGAAGCGCTTGTTGCATTCTTCCTAGAGTCTACTTTTGTTGGCCTATTCTTCTTCGGTTGGGACAGACTGTCAAAGCGTCAGCACTTAGCGGTAACTTGGTTAGTAGCACTTGGCTCTAACTTCTCTGCGCTTTGGATCTTGGTAGCAAACGGCTGGATGCAAAACCCAGTGGGTGCGGAATTTAACTTTGAAACTATGCGTATGGAAATGGTGAGCTTCGCTGAAGTTGTACTAAACCCAGTAGCACAAGTTAAATTCGTACACACAGTAGCGTCTGGTTACACAACGGGTGCAATGTTCATCCTTGGTATCAGCTCATACTACATTCTTAAAGGTCGTGACCTTGCCTTTGCTCGTCGTTCTTTCGCGATTGCAGCGTCTTTCGGTATGGCGGCGATCTTGTCAGTAATCGTACTAGGTGATGAATCTGGTTACGAGCTTGGTGAAGTTCAAAAAGTGAAGCTCGCTGCTGTAGAAGCGGAATGGCACACTGAAGAAGCACCAGCAGCATTTACTGTTTTTGGTATTCCGAACCAAGAGACAATGAATACTGACTACGCAATTAAAATTCCTTACGTAATGGGTATCATCGCAACGCGTTCGCTTGATACTGAAGTAACGGGCCTACGTGACCTACGTGATGACCACGTTGATCGTATCCGTACTGGTATGTACGCGTACGAGCTGCTTGAAAAGCTACGTGCAGGCGATAAGTCTGAAGAAAACATGGCTGCGTTCGACGAAGTGAAAGGTGACCTAGGTTACGGCTTGCTTCTTAAGCGCTACACAGACGACGTTGTTGATGCAACTGAAGACCAAATCCAAATGGCTGCGGATGATTCTATCCCAACAGTTTGGCCTCTATTCTGGTCATTCCGTCTGATGGTTGCTTGTGGCTTCATCATGCTGTTTGTATTCGGTGCTGCGTTTGTTCAAACGTGTCGTCAGAAAATCGAACAGAAACCATGGGTACTTAAAGCTGCGCTATTCTCAATCCCACTTCCTTGGATTGCGATTGAAGCAGGTTGGTTCGTTGCTGAGTTTGGTCGTCAACCATGGGCGGTTGGTGAAATCCTACCGGTTAACGTTGCTGCATCAGCACTGACTATTGAACAGCTTTGGACTTCTCTATTCGCTATCCTGGCACTTTACACAGTGTTCTTGATTGCTGAAGTTTACCTAATGCTGAAATTCGCACGTAAAGGTCCAAGTAGCTTGAAGACAGGCCGTTACCACTTCGAACAAAACGATAACTCTGTTGAAGACAAAGTTAGCCGTTCAGTTGAAGTATAAGTGAGGGAATATTATGTTTGATTACGAAAGCTTACGACTTATTTGGTGGGTATTGATCGGTGTTCTACTGGTTGGTTTCGCCGTAACTGATGGCTTTGATATGGGTGTTGCCGCTCTGTCACCTGTTATCGGTAAGAGCGACACTGAACGTCGTATTATGCTAAACACGATTGCCCCTCACTGGGATGGTAACCAAGTTTGGCTTATCACTGCGGGTGGTGCATTGTTTGCTGCATGGCCACTGGTTTACGCGACGTCTTTCTCTGGTTTTTACTTCGCAATGTACGTAACGCTAGCTGCACTTTGGTTACGTCCACTTGCTCTTGACTACCGTTCAAAGATCGAAGATCCAAAATGGCGCAAAACTTGGGACTACGCACTTTGCTTTAGTGGCGCAGTACCACCAATCATTTTCGGTGTGGCATTTGGTAACCTACTACAAGGTGTTCCATTTGAACTGAACGAATTTATGATGTCTAAGTACCATGGTACGTTCTTCGCTCTGCTTAACCCATTTGCATTGCTTTGTGGTGTGTTGGCTCTGATGTTGTTCGTGATGCAAGGTGCAACATGGCTTCAAATGAAGACAACAGAAGCGCTGCACGCTCGTGCTCGTAACGTTGCTCAGATCACTGGCCTAATTGCTATTGCTCTATTCGTTATTGGTGGTTTCTGGGTTCAATCTATCGAAGGCTATGTAATTACGAGCACTATCGATACGTTTGCTGACTCAAACCCACTAAACAAAGAAGTATCACTTCAAGTGGGTGCTTGGATGACAAACTTCGAAACTTATCCAGCAATGTGGGCTGCGCCGATCCTTGGTGTAGCAATGCCACTGCTTGCTGTGATTGCATCTCGCTTTGAGCGTGGTGGTTTCGCATTCTTGTTCTCAAGCCTATCGAACGCTGGTGTTATTCTAACGGCTGGTTTTGCAATGTTCCCATTCGTAATGCCATCAAGCCTGAACCCTAACCAAAGCTTGACTATGTGGGATTCAACAGCGAGTGAGCTAACGCTTGGTCTTATGACTGTCGTTGCGGCGGTAATGGTTCCTGTGATTCTTGGCTACACAACTTGGACATACTACAAAATGTTCGGTCGTCTAGATAAGAAACACATCGAAGATAACGACGTTTCAGCTTACTAAGCTAGAAGTTAAATAACTTAGGAGAAATTTTATGTGGTATTTCGCATGGATTTTGGGTGTACTTCTAGCATGTGCATTCGGCATCATCAATGCTCTATGGTTAGAGCATTCAGAAATGATGGATAAAGACAGTGAGTAATCTCGCGGAGCAAATCGCTAAACTGCATCAACCAATGGATAAGACTCTGTTAAGAGCCTTAGCCCTAGTATTGGGTTTCATGCATGTGGGTTTAGTGATGTGGGATCCTGAAGCGTATGCGACAAGCATCGGTGGCTTTAACGCGATCATCGGACCAATGTTTATTTGGGCAGTATGCTCAAGCATGGTTTACGGTATCGGATTTAAGCCAAGAGCTTGGATGTGGCAGCTACTGTTTAGCCCATATGTTTCACTCACAATTTTGCTCTACCTAACGGTGCTGCGCCTTCTATAAAAGGCAAAGGATTTAGGTTCATAACAACGTGAGCCTTTATACTTGTTGGGTTTTTAGCCAAAAAGAGGTCATCTTATACAGATGGCCTTTTTTTTCGTCTCTCAAATCAAAAAATTCACAGCGATATACTATTAATGATAAGGAGTTAGGTTATAGTGAAATCTTTATCGTTTTGGATTGTGGTATCAAATTGCAGGGATTATCTAAGCCATTTACGTGGCCAGTGACAGTGTATTACGAAGACACCGATGCGGGTGGCGTTGTATACCATTCAAACTATCTTAAGTTTTTCGAACGCGCTCGAACTGAGATGTTGCGCTCAATTGGCGTTTCTCAGCAAGTATTGTTAGAACAAAACATCGGTTTTGTAGTCCGACATATGGACATTGATTTTATTCAAGGCGCGCGTCTTGATGATTCTTTACAAGTCATTACAAATATTTACGAGTTGAAGCGAGCTACCTTGGTCTTCTGTCAAGAGATCGTAAATCCTGATGGCAAGGCATTGTGTAAAGCAATGGTTAAGGTAGCATGTATCGATAATCAAAAAATGAAACCCAAAGCAATGCCAACATTTATTCTCACGGAGCTAACGAATAGTGACTGCTGAAATCTCAATCTTAGGCCTAATTTTAGAAGCTAGTTTACTAGTTAAGATGGTCATGCTGACTCTTATGGGCATGTCTGTTGTTTCTTGGGCGATGATCATAAAAAGAAGTAAAGTGTTATCTCAAGCTTCTAAACAAACAGAAGTGTTTGAAGACAAATTTTGGTCAGGCGTTGATCTTGCAAAACTGTACCAAGAGAGCAACAAACGCAAAGACGAGCTTTCTGGTACTGAAGAAATTTTCTACGCAGGCTTTACTGAGTTCGCTCGCCTTCGTAAATCGAATGCAACATCACCTGACTTCATCATGGAAGGCACTGGCCGTGCGATGCGCGTTGCCGTTGCTCGTGAAGTCGATGAACTAGAAACTAACTTACCTTTCTTGGCGACTGTTGGCTCTATCAGCCCATACATCGGCCTATTTGGTACGGTTTGGGGCATCATGCACTCATTCATCGCACTAGGTGAAGTGAAGCAAGCGACGCTCGCAATGGTTGCCCCTGGTATTGCAGAAGCACTGATCGCAACAGCAATGGGCCTATTCGCTGCGATTCCAGCAGTAATGGCGTACAACCGCTTCAGCAGCCGAGTAGGCAAGCTAGAGCACAACTACGCGACTTTCTCTGAAGAGTTTCACAGTATTCTTCACCGTCAAGCGATGGCTGGCAGGGAATAATAGATGGCTGGATACCAACCTAAAAAACGCAAAATGACAGCAGAGATTAACGTTGTACCTTACATCGACGTTATGCTTGTTTTGCTGATCATTTTTATGGTGACTTCGCCGTTTGTTACTCAAGGCGTTGACGTTGAATTGCCTCAGGCTTCAACGGCTAAATCGGCACAAGACCTACTGGGTGACGACAACGCAAGTTTCATCATCGTTGAAGTGAACAAAGACGGTGAGCTTGGTTTGAGCGTTAATGACGAAGAAGTACAGCGTGGCTTATCAATGGAAGATATTATCGTCCGTGTGAAAGCCGAGTTGTCTCTGAAGCCAAACTCTCCAGTGGCGGTTGGTGGTGATGCCGCAACGCCATACGCTGAAGTGGTTTTATTACTTGATGAATTAAGCCGTGCAGGTGTGCCAAAGGTTGGCCTTTTAACGGATATAAGGGAATAGCTCCGTAGCATTCATGAAAGCGAATAATAAAAAATCCAATAATTTCAGATCACCGCTTCTTATTTCTCTTGGGCTGCACGTCATTTTATTCGTTGCGCTCATTTGGGGGGCGGATTTCACGATGTCAGAGCCAAAGCCTACAGGGCAGATGGTTCAAGCAGTGGTGATTGATCCTCAGTTGGTTCGCCAGCAAGCTCAACAGATTCGTCAACAAAGAGAAGCGGCAAGCAAGAAAGAGCAAGAGCGTCTTGACAAACTAAGACGTGAAAGCGAACGACTTGAAAAGAATCGTAAAGCTGAAGAAGAAAATATTCGCAAGCTAAAAGAACAGCAAGCGAAAGAAGCTAAAGCAACTCGTGAAGCTGAAAAGCGTCGAGTTGAGAAAGAGAAACAACGCAAAGCTGAAGAAGCGCGTTTACAGCAAGAGCAAAAGAAAGCCGCTAAAGCCGAAGCTGACCGTAAGCTAAAAGAAGCTGCGTTAGTGAAAGCCGAGAACGAGCGTAAAGCCAAAGAAGCGGCAATCGCAAAAGCTGAACAAGAACGCGTGGCAAAAGAAAAAGCAGCGAAAGAGGCAGCAGACAAAGCTCGTAAAGAGAAAGAAGCCGCTGAACTCGCGGAAAAGCAACGCATAGCGAAAGAGAAAGAAGCGGCAGCCGCAGCAGAGAAAGCCCGTAAGGCAAAAGAAGCTGCAGCAAAAGCAGAAAAAGAGCGTAAACAACAAGAAGCCGCATTGAACGATATCTTTGCTGGGCTTGAAACGGAAGCGACTCAAAACTCTTCAGCAAGACAACAATTTATCACTGATGAAGCGCAACGTTACGGGGCTATCTATACCCAACTGATTCAACAGAACCTGTTGTTAGAAGACAGCTATCGAGGACGCTCATGTCGAGTGAACCTTAAGCTGATTCCAACGGGCTCTAACGCGATATTGGGTAGTTTGAGTATCTTAGATGGCGATAGCCGTTTATGTGCAGCAACCAAGCGTGCGGTGGCACAAGTACAATCTTACCCGTTGCCTAAAGACCCAGACATTGTGAACTCACTGAAAGACATTAACTTAACTGTATCACCAGAGTAAAAGGACGAACTTGTGTTAAAGAAACTATTACTGAGTTTTGTTTTCTTAATAGCTACAAGCAGCCAGTTTGCACATGCAGCGCTGGAGCTGGTTATTACAGACGGTATTAACTCTGCAAGACCTATCGCTATTGTACCTTTCCGTTGGGAAGGCTCAGAGCCATTGCCACACGATGTATCAGCGGTTATCGCTTCTGACTTACAGCGCAGTGGTAAATTCAGCCCAGTTGCGACAAGCAAAATGCCTCAAACGCCTTACAGCGAAACTGAGGTTAACTTTGATGCTTGGACTAACCTAGGTGTTGACTCATTGCTTACCGGTAGTATCACTAAAAATGCCGAAGGGCAGTATGTGGTGAATTACCAATTGATCGACATTGTTCGTGGTCAACTGACCAAAGGACAAAGTCGTGCGCTGAGTGATGAAGGCCAATTAGTGCTTTCTAAAGATCACGTTCTATTCAATAAGAAGGCTACGGTTCCTGGTAATCGCTTGAGAGAGTACGCACACCGTATCTCAGACCTAGTGTATGAAGAGCTAACTGGTGAGAAAGGCGCGTTCTTAACTCGTATCTCTTACGTGGTAGTGAACGATAAAGACAAGTACCCGTATCAACTTCGTGTTGCTGACTACGATGGCTTTAACGAGCGTTTAGTACTTCGTTCTAAGCAGCCTCTCATGTCTCCAGCATGGTCACCAGACGGCAAAAAGCTAGCTTATGTGAGCTTCCAGAATGGCCAAGCTGAAATATTCATCATGAATATTTACACGGGTGAACGTGAGAAAGTGACGTCATACCCTCGTCACAATGGTGCGCCAAGATTCTCGCCAGATGGTAAAACATTGGCATTGGTATTGTCGAAAACGGGCAGCCTTCAGGTGTACACACTTGACCTTGCTAGCCGTAAGCTGACTCAAATTACCCGCGGCCGTTCGAATAATACTGAACCATTCTGGCACCCAGATGGCAAGTCTCTTATTTTCACATCGGATCGTGGTGGTAAACCACAGATTTATAATGTAAATTTGTCCAATAATTCGACTTCTCGTATTACTTGGCAAGGTAGCCAAAACTTAGGTGGCCAGATCACTCCTGATGGTCGATTCATGATCATGGTGAATCGCAGCAACTCAGGTTTTAACTTGGCTAAGCAAGATTTGGAAACCGGTGCGGTTCAGGTACTAACAAAAACATTGTTAGATGAGTCTCCAAGTATTGCACCGAATGGAGGTATGGTTATCTATAGCTCTATTTACAACAAAACAAATGTACTATCGATGGTTTCTATCGATGGACGTTTTAAAGCTAGATTACCGGCAACTAACGGACGCGTAAGAGCGCCTGCATGGTCACCGTTCCTCTAGGGAAAATTACATATTCTTTTAGCTATTGATAGTGTTAACTATTGTGGCATTTAACTATCTATAGCACTCTTAGTCGCTGTAGAAACTAAGTTTGATAACGTAAGGAAAAAAAGATGCAACTTAACAAAGTTCTTAAAGGCTTGATGATTGCACTACCAGTGATGGCAGTAACGGCATGTAGCTCAACTGATGAAGCAACATCTGCAACATCTGGTACTGAAAGCAACCAAACAACTTCAGGTTCAGAAGGCAATGTAGACACAACTGTTGTAACGCCAATTGACGCTAACGGTCAACTGTCTGAGCAAGAGCTTAAAGAGCAAGCGCTACGTGAAACTCAAACAATCTACTTCGCATTCGATAACTCTACTATCGCTGGCGATTACGAAGAAATGCTAGCAGCTCACGCAGCATACCTAGTTAAGAACGTTGACATGAACGTTACTATCGAAGGTCACGCTGATGAGCGCGGTACTCCTGAGTACAACATCGCACTTGGCGAGCGTCGTGCACAAGCTGTAGCGAAATACCTACAAGCTCTAGGTGTTCAAGCTGACCAAATCTCTATCGTAAGCTACGGTGAAGAGAAGCCACTTCTTCTAGGTCAATCTGAAGATGTGTACGCTAAAAACCGTCGCGCAGTACTAGTTTACTAATTTTAGTAGACTATATAATTGAGGAATTGCCTCATGTTCAGTAACACAAAGCGAGTCATTTTGCTTTCGTTACTGGCAAGTGCAGCGAACACCGCGTTCGCTGCACCAGCTCCAGTATCCGATCTCAATAGCACCGCAACCAATTCATCATCTTCCTCTCGATCAGCATCTAACGAATCAGATATTGAGCGTTTAGAGCGCCTGCTTCAAAATCGCAATCTCGTTCAGCTTCAAATGCAACAGCAAATCGACGACATGGCACTGGAGATCAGTGAACTTCGTGGTGATCTGGAACGAAACAGCTACGATATGAAGCAAATGCTAGAGCGTCAGCGTGAACTGTTCATTGAACTGGATCGCGTAAGAGGCGAGGTGAAAGCAGCAGGAACAGCAACGGTAGCAGTGGCGGCGAGCGAAGGCTCTAAAGACGCTTCTGGTACGTTCAGTACTGATGTGGATGAGCAAACTGCTTATCAAAATGCTGTAGATATGATTCTAAAGCAACGAGACTACACGGGTGCTATCGCTGCATTCCAAAAGTTTCAAAAAGACTTCCCAGATTCTACCTTCACACCTAACTCACATTACTGGTTAGGTCAGCTTTATTTCGCTAAGAAGCAAGATAAAGAAGCCGTGAAGAGCTTCGCTGCTGTTGTGTCGTACAAAGACTCAAACAAGCGAGCAGATGCACTGGTTAAGCTTGGTGACATAGCAGCGCGCAACAACAACGCGACGCAAGCTAAGAAATATTACCAACAAGTCGTAACCGAGCACCCAAACAGTGCTTCGGCTAAAGTGGCCAAAACCCACTTATAACCAAAATAGGGGTGCTTAGGCGCCTCTTTTTTATACCTGTTCACTTCCGTTTAGTGTTTACTTCTCTTGCTAGTGATGACAACACATCGCCTTGTTTATGCGTTTTAAGCATTAGCTAGTCACCGCTTGCAACCAATCCTTTTTGATCCCAATCGCTGTCCTGTGTAGAATACTCGGATTCTCGGAAGAAGTTGCGTAGAGCAAGAGCAATGAGTCATATACTAGATAAAATCGATACAGTTTACCCGTTTCCGCCTAAGCCAGTTCCATTGAGCGACGCTCAGAAACAGGCCCACATCGCAAACATCAAAAAACTACTTCAAGAAAAAGATGCAGTTCTAATTGCACACTACTACACCGATCCTGAAATTCAGGCTCTGGCAGAAGAAACTGGTGGTTTCGTTGGCGATTCATTAGAGATGGCTAAGTTCGGTAACCGTCACTCAGCAAGCACTTTGATCATCGCTGGTGTTCGTTTTATGGGTGAGTCTGCAAAGATTCTTACTCCTGAAAAACGCATTTTAATGCCAACACTTGAAGCTGAATGTTCGCTTGATCTTGGCTGCCCAGCTGACAAATTTACAGAATTTTGTGATGCTCACCCTGACCACACTGTGGTTGTATACGCGAACACCTCTGCAGCTGTTAAAGCTCGTGCAGACTGGGTAGTTACGTCGAGCATCGCTTTAGAAATCGTTGAAAGCCTAGACGCTGAAGGCAAACCCATTATTTGGGGGCCAGACCGTCACCTAGGTTCTTACATCGCAAATCAAACTGGCGCTGACATGTTGCTTTGGCAAGGTGAGTGTATCGTTCATGATGAGTTCTCAGCTGATGCTTTGAAGAAAATGAAATCGGTATACCCAGAAGCGGCTATCTTGGTTCACCCAGAATCACCAGCAAGCGTGGTTGAACTGGCTGACGCTGTAGGCTCAACAAGCCAACTGATCAAGAAAGCAAAAGAGCTGCCTCATCCACAGATGATTGTTGCGACAGACAAAGGCATCTTCTTCAAGATGCAGCAATTGGTTCCTGAAAAAGAGCTGATTGAAGCGCCGACAGCGGGTGTTGGTGCAACGTGTCGTAGCTGCGCACACTGTCCTTGGATGGCAATGAACGGCCTTGAAGCGATTGAAAACGCGCTTGAGAATGGTGGTGAGCAACACGAAATCTTCGTTTCTGACGAATTACGCGTGAAGTCTCTTATTCCATTGAACCGCATGCTAGATTTTGCAGAGCAGTTAAATGTGCAGGTAAAAGGTAACGCGTAAGTCGTTCTTTTATCTAACCAATAAAAAAACCAGCCAATAGTGCTGGTTTTTTTGTATCTGCGTATAGGCCGCCAATATCAATCTTGTGGTCATGTATCTTTTTCTGATGATACATCTTGTTGATATCGCGTATTTTTTCTAGCATGTAAGTAAGAGAAAAAGATTAGAGGCTCGAATGATAATCTGGTTACAACTCAAACGCTGGATCAAAGCAAACATCTTTGTTTTGAATGGCAAAAACTTACTGTTCACTTTTCTTGGCTACATCGCTTTATCGTGGTCGATGCTGTATTTGGCGGGTGAAACAGATTTAACCAGTTCGGTTACCGTATTCGCTTACTACTTGGTGGTGACGGCTTCTACGGTTGGTTATGGTGATTTATCACCGACCACGGTAGCGGGGCAGTGGATCGTTATTCTATTTGTGATTCCAGGCGGGTTGAGCCTTTTTGCCGCGTTGCTCGGTAAAGTGGCGACAGAAGGTGTTGAATATTGGCGAGCGGGCTTGCTAGGAAAAAGGAGAGTTAGAGTGGACAACCACATTTTGATGTTGGGGTGGAATGAGCAAAGAACCATTCATCTCATCCGCATGCTACAACACGAAGAAACGGGTAAACGACCAATCGTGCTATGTACGCGTTCAGATATCGAGAACCCGTTACCCGGTGAAATCAATTTCGTCAAAGTCAACAGCTACACCGATGGCAAAGAGATGGAGAAAACGGGCATTGAGTCTGCAAGTTGCATCCTGATTGATAACCCAGAAGACGACATTACGTTATCTGCGGCGCTTTACTGTGCCAACCGAAACCCTAAAGCGCACCTTCTTGTTTACTTTAAAGATGAAGCGCTGAGCGATTTGTTACACAAGCATTGCCCTAACTCAGAATGTATTCCAGCGGTGGGTGCTGAGATGCTAGCAAAGGCTGCGGTAGACCCAGGTTCCAGTGCGCTTCACCAAGAATTATTGAGCTCAACAAGAGGCATGACACAGTATTCAACGTATTTCCCTGAAGACGCTGAGTCTGTCACCGTCGCGCCTATTTTCTCAGTGTTTAAAGAGAAGTATCAAGCAACTCTGATCGCCATTGATACGGGGAGCGGTATTGAACTCAACCCAGAGTTAGATCAAGTGGTCAGCAGTGGCACTAAGCTGTTTTATATTGCTGATGAGCGAATTGATGACTTCGATTGGAAAGGTTTCTAAAGCGACTATTTTATTTCGTCTGAAAACTAAAAAAGGCCTCATAATGAGGCCTTTTGGCTTGTATAAAGCTAACTGTTATTGAGCTTCAGCTAGTGCAATGCCACGCTGCGTTAGTCCGCAAAGCATCACAGGAACAGCGTTAAAGATCTCTTCGAACTGCTCTAGGCCTTCGATGCCTTGCTCTGCAAGCGTAGCAATTGACGTTTCTGGATCGTAAAGCATGCTCAGTGACAGCAGGACACCGCCAACGAGTGCGTTATCTTCGCTCTCTTCAGGCATTAGTGTTTCCCAATCGTCGCGAGCAATCTGCCAGCCTTGAAGCAAGCCTTCACAAAAATCACGAGCGGCAGTGTTCACCACTTCTTCGTCGTCTAATTGACAAGCTTCAGGCCAAACCCAAGTCCCTTCAATCAGTTCTGGGCGGGTTTTATTCCAAAGCTCGATGATAACTTCAATGTAGCTTTCTAGCTGTTCACCATCCGTAAAAGGTGCGACTTCTTCGCCACCCCATAAGAACGGTAGCCACTCATGCGGGGTTAACACATTCGGTGCCGCTGCCATTGCAGTGACAAAGCCCATTGTTTTGTGTTCTGTGATTAGCTTTCCTTCCAACTCTGGAAGCGCAAGAATATCTTGTAAAGTCAAAGTGAGGTACCGTAAAAGGGAACATATTTGCGCTTATAGTACCAATGAACTTGTGCCAATCAAGCTTCAATCTAAAAAGGCTTGATGTCATGGATGATAAACACTAGGTTTAACAGAAAAGAAAACAATAAAAGAATTATGCAGATACGGTCGTCTTTAAAGAAAAAAAGCATGGTAGCGCTTGGATTATACCTTGCGATGTTTATTGCCATTGTCGGTAGTGTGACGTATTACGTCGTAGAATCCCCTGTGCGCGCCAAATTACAACAAAACCTCGACTTGCGTACGCAACTGTTATCCGCATTGATTACAGAGCCACTCAGTAGTTCTCGAGGCTTCGTAGACAGTCTCGTTGGGTTTGCTCAAGCGCATCGTAACGGTGATGATGTTATTCCGCTCTTTAAGTCCACGTTGGCGGCGAGCGACGATACGATTGTCAGTGCCGGTATTTGGCCCGAACCTTATGCGCTTGATTCTAAAAAGCTTCTCAACAGTTACTTTTTTAATAAAGCCGACGATGGAATAATCGACCAGATATATTCTTACAACAACCCCCAAAATGCCCCTTATCAAGAAGAGTATTGGTACACATCTGTCGTCAACCAAAAACAAGGCACGATCTCTTGGAGCGATGTGTATATCGACCCATACACACACGTTCGAATGATTACGGCGTCTTCCCCTTATTATTACGACGGTACTTTTGCCGGTGTTGCCACGGTGGATCTCTCGCTCGAAGAGCTGCTTGGTTTTATCAAGAACCACGCCGAAGAATACAACCTTGGCATTACGCTCAGAGATAAGCTTAACCAAGTGTTGGTTTCGCATAACTTTAATCTCGTTGAAGGCATTTACATCAGTAGCAATCAATTTGGTGATTTCGGCTGGCAAGTGGATGTGGTGAACTCCAAATCACGAGTAGAAGACGAAGTGTTTCGTCAGGTGATGAGCATTGAAGGCGGTATTGTTCCGCTATTGCTACTTTGTGTCATGGCGGGGTATTACTTATTGAACCGTTATTTGATTAGTCCAATCACAAGGATTGCAGCACAGGTTGATAGCTCGAAAGCCGGCGAAATCATTGATGTGGATTACTCGAGTGATGACGAAATCGGCCATTTGATTAAAACCTTCAACGAAAAGACCATTTATCTCGAAGCGGAAAAGGTTAAAGCTCAGGCATCCACCAATGCAAAAACCGCTTTCCTTGCGACCTTGTCACATGAAATTCGCACTCCGATGAATGGGGTATTGGGTACCGCTCAAATCCTATTAAAAACGCCTCTAAATTCTGAACAAGAGAAGCATCTTAAGAGCTTGTATGAGTCCGGCGATCATATGATGACTCTACTCAACGAGATCTTAGACTTCTCGAAGATCGAGCAGGGCAGGTTGGATCTTGATGAGACGCGTTTCCCGCTTGATTCGATCATCGGCAGTATTAACAGTGTTTACTACACATTGTCTTCCGAGAAAGGGCTTCAATTCAAAGTGTACTCTGAGGTGACTTCGGGTCGTTGGTACTTCTCAGATAAAGCTCGCCTTCGCCAAATTTTGTTTAATCTATTGAACAACGCGGTGAAGTTCACCTCCAGAGGCTTTGTTGAGGTGTACCTGAAAGAAGTTGTAGAGGGGAGTGACACCTATCTGAGCATTCGAGTTCGTGATACCGGAATTGGTATTTCTAAAGAAGCTCA
The DNA here is from genome assembly GCF_041474195.1 of Vibrio sp. 10N.222.52.C3. Taxonomy (NCBI): domain Bacteria; kingdom Pseudomonadati; phylum Pseudomonadota; class Gammaproteobacteria; order Vibrionales; family Vibrionaceae; genus Vibrio; species Vibrio sp. 10N.222.52.C3. The sequence continues at coordinate 119,797 of NZ_JBFRTQ010000027.1, forward strand.
GAAGCGTATTTTTAAACCGTTTGAACAAGCGGAGTCTTCGACCACAAGGCGTTTTGGCGGTACTGGCCTTGGCCTCGCGATTGTGAAGAAAATTGCCCAGTTGATGGATGGCAGTATTACCGTCACCAGTGAAGAAGGGATAGGCACGAGTTTTGATGTTCGCTTGAAGATTCAGCCATGTCAGCCAGGAGAAATCGAGAGTTTGCCACATAAGAAGTTGGACTACTCTGGCTTAAAGGTACTGATCGTCGAGGACAACCGAACTAACACGGTGATCATTGAAGCCTTCATGAGCAGTAAAGGCTTTACCTGTAAGAGCGTCGAAAACGGTGAACTTGCGATACAAGCCGTGGTTGCTGAGCGCTTTGATTTGGTGCTCATGGATAACCATATGCCTGTGATGGATGGCGTTGAATCAACCACTGCTATTCGTGCTTTGATAGGCGATGTGTCATCGGTATTGGTGTTTGGTTGTACGGCTGATGTCTTTAAAGAGACTCGTGAGCGTATGTTGGGGGCAGGTGTGGATTATATTATTGCTAAGCCGATTGACGAGCGTGAGCTGGATGATGCCTTGTTCCGCTATTCAAATAAGCTTTATCAATACCATGAAGTAAAAGCGGATGAGCTCGAAAGCCAAGACTTAAAACCACACGATTCGAAAAGTAAAAGCGAGTCACTGCCTAAACCTGATCTTCGCAACAAAGATAACACTGAAGAGCTGTTAGTGACGTTGTATGTGGCGCTAGAAGACAACAACCTAGAACTGATTCAATTTGCACTAGAGAGCCTACGTGTCCACGTTGAAGCTATGAACAACGCGGAACTTACTGAACAAGTCGATAAAGCGTTAGAGCAGGTTGCTTTAGGATCACCACCTACACAAGATGTCATTAATATCATTACTGTAAATCTACCTATGGCTTAAATGTTGTTTAATTACGGTAAGTAAATGACGAACTGTCCAATATTTGACCTTGGTTGGATTTTTTGGTGAAAGTGACTGCTTTAAAAGTGGTTTTTGGTTGTTAATTTACAACTTGATTTTTAATTTGGAGTGTATGACTGCTAATCTTGTGATTTAATAGCGACATTATCTGGTGAGGTGTAAATGTGCCTTGTTTATATGTTACTAAATCACTAATTAAGCAGTGATATATTTTAGGTTTGTCGTCAATGAAGTCTCGTGGTCCATTTTGTATTCGAAACGCAGCTGCGGATACATTTGCTATGGTCGTTTTCTGTTTTATTTCTGGCATGATCGTAGAAGTGTTTATTTCTGGTATGACGTTTGAGCAATCTCTTGCTTCTCGAACGTTATCTATTCCTGTAAACATTGCTATCGCTTGGCCTTATGGCGTTTTTCGTGATTGGTTCTTACGCAATGGTGCAAAACTTTCAGAAAGCTCATTGATGAAAAACTTGTCTGATTTGATGGCATACGTGTTATTCCAGTCTCCAGTGTATGCGGGTATTTTGTTGGCAGTGGGTGCTTCAGGCGACCAGATCGTTACGGCTGTCACCAGTAATGCAGTTATCTCGTGCGGTATGGGCGTACTTTACGGCTACTTCCTCGATATGTGTCGTAAATGGTTTCGAGTTCCTGGCTACTATCAACAAGCTTAAGAAAAGCAACAAGCGTAAGTGCAGCGAAAGAATGAAATTTGGTTTGTTTTTGATCTAATGAGTTAATTTGTAATCGAACAAACCGAAAAAGGCACTTTTTTTGAGAATGCCCCTTGACCAAAGCAAGCAGAATCAATAAAGTAGCGCCTCGTTGAGTGACATGCTCAACACACAATTTGTGGAAGGATGGCTGAGTGGCTTAAGGCGCTCGCCTGGAAAGCGAGTATACGTTTATAGCGTATCTGGGGTTCAAATCCCCATCCTTCCACCACTATTCAAAACCCTAGCAGAAATGCTGGGGTTTTCTCGTTTTAGAGCCTCTATATCCCACCTCATCTGTATACCTCCCTAATATCCGTTCCTTTAATCATTGCTTTATAGTTATAATCTCTATTAATACCGTCGCAGAATTAACCATATTAGGTGTTTTTATCATAGATAATCGCTTGATTTTTTGGCGTGAACCTAGATTATTAATAGTACGCAATATTATGAATAATCTAACTATTAGGAATCCATAACCTCATGACAGAAACCCTAGTTTCTCCAATGCTCTCTTTTACGATCGCGATTTCATTACTGTTTATCGGTAAAGGTTTGATCGAGCGATCTGAAGTATTAAGAAAGTATTCACTGCCAGAGCCTGTGATTGGTGGCTTTGTCTGCGCAGCGACCGTAGCGGCGCTTTACTATATTTTTGAAATCCAAATCACTTTTAGCCTAGATGTCAGAGACTTTTTGCTTCTCTACTTTTTTGCTGGCATCGGGCTCCAAGCGGATATTAAAACACTGATTAAAGGCGGGCGACCGTTGTTCATCCTACTGTGTCTTGCTGCCATTTTTATCGTGTTGCAAAACGTAGTCGGAATGGCAGTCGCTTCTGGCTTTGGAATGGATGCGAAAGCAGGCTTGCTATCTGGGTCTGTTAGCTTGATAGGCGGCGTAGGCACAACGTTAGCTTGGGCGCCAATGTTTGTGGAAGAGTTTGGTATTGCTAACGCGCTCGAACTTGGTGTCGCTTCAAACACGGTTGGTTTAATTGCAGCGTGTGTGATTGGTGGTCCGATTGCGAACTACCTGCTCAATAAACACAAAGTAAGCCCTTCTAATGAAGAAGAGGTTACGGTTGGTGCATTCCAAGAGAGTGAAACAAAAACAGAGCTTAGCCACTACGGCGTTCTGTGGGCGTGGTTGATTCTTAACTTAACACTAATGCTGGGTTACAGCTTGAGTGAAGTTATCGACTCGATGGGCCTAAAACTGCCGTTATTCGTTAGCTGTTTGATCGCAGGTATCCTAATCGGAAACGTTGGTCGCGCACTGTTTAAGAAACGTCGTACACAAGAGAAAATCGCTCAAGGCCGCAAAGGCTTAGCGATGATCTCTGATATTTGTTTAGGCATGTTCTTGACCATGGCATTGATGGGGTTGCGTATCTGGGATCTCGATGGACTGTTTGGCTATATCTCTGTTGTCATGAGTATCCAGATCTTGCTTTCCCTGTTGTTTACTGTGTTTGTCGTTTATTACTTGATGGGAAGAAACTACGATTCTGTGGTGATATGTTCAGGCTTCGGTGGTATCACTCTAGGCTCGACCGCAACAGCAATTGTGAACATGACCGCAGTAACTCATCGATATGGCGCAAGCCCACAAGCATTCATTGTGGTGCCATTAGTGTGTGGTTTCTTTGTTGATTTGATTAATGCGCTAGTGATCAGTTTCTTTGTTGGTCTGTAGCGCTAATTAAGAGCAATTGTCTTAAGCAAAAAAAGCCTAGCTGTGATGCTAGGCTTTGTTGTATTCAAGTATGAGCATTCTCTTCTACTAAGTGTATGTTTAGCTCCGAAGGTAATTGGCTGCTATTGGTGTATATGCGGTCAAAGTCATTCAGTGACGCTACCTTTAGAGCGGCAAAGCGTCCCCATTTACTGGCATCCGCGACAAGCCAGCTTTCACGGCTGTTCTTTATGATTGATTTGGATAGGTCAGCCTCAACTTGCTCATGTTCCATAGCGAAATTACTGTCTGTTACTGAGCCACACCCACAGATGCCAATGTCAGCTTCAAAATCGGAAAAGAAGTGGACCACGCTACTGCCCACCATGTCTTGGTGTTCTCGTCTGAACAAACCACCGGCCAAATACACTTCAATTTGCTCGTTTGCTTCTAAGATACGGGCCACTTGTAGGTTATTGGTGATCACTCGTAACGCGGGCTTTGCCAACAAATACTGCGCAATTCGAGTGACGGTGGTACCAATGCCCATCATAACCGTTGAGCCTTCAGGTATCGCATCGGCAACCGCCATCGCAATACTGTCTTTTGTTTCTGACTCAACGCCAGCGCGGAATCGATAACTCGTGTTCGTGAGCGTAGTAGGTAGGCTCACGCCTCCGTGCACTCTACGCGCTAGACCTTGCTCACACAGGTGGTTTACGTCACGGCGAATGGTTTGAGTAGTGACAGAAAACAACTCGGCTAAGTGGTCAATCTGAATATCTTGGTTTGCTTTAAGCGTTGCGAGTATTTCTTTCTGGCGATGGTTCAGTTCCATAGAAGCCCACTAAAATTGGTTTGGTACGTCAGTGATGATGTTATCGACGCCAAGGTTAAAATATTTAGCCGCCAATTGTGGATCGTTCAGAGTCCATATTTTAAGAACTGCGCCTGAAGCTTTGATCGCTTTTGCTATTTTCTCATCAAGAATGCGGTGATCGATATGAATGCTGTAAAGATCAAGTGATTGAAGGGATTCTAGGCTGAAATCGTTCCACACTTCGCAGATAAAACCACGTTTAACCTCTGGCATCATCTGTTGGCAAAGACTTAGCGCCTCTTTTTTGAAGCTTGAGATGAGCAGTTTTTCAATAGGGAACTGCTTTTGCTCAATCAGTGCGATCACTGTTTCAACTAGAGGCTGAATAGCCTTATCGTCGTAAATTTTGATCTCAAGGTTCAGAGTTACATCAAGTTCTAGGCATTTGTCGAACGCTTCACTCAAAGTAGGAATCGTTGTCCCCGCGAATTCGCTACCAAACCAACTACCAGCATCTAAGGTCTTGAGTGTGGTTAAGTCTAAATCGGCGATATTGCCCGTTCCGTTAGTACAACGATTGACTGTCTTGTCATGAAAAAGCATAGGGATGCCATCAGCGCTCAACTGGGTATCAATTTCAATCCATTTAGCACCAGCTTTCTCTGCTTGTTCAATACTCACTAACGTATTTTCAGGTGCTAAAGACGCGGCACCGCGGTGGCCTGTGATCATAATTCAATCTCGATGTTCATTTGAAAATTCAGGAAACAGTAGCTCTACTTTATTACAGATTTATTATCTATCCGCTATATCTACTTATTTTAAATGAGAGCTAGCTAAAAGGTGTTGTACAGAGTTTATACAATAGTGAGACCTTATACTCACAATGTTCAAGTCGGTAAGATTAATGTTCATATGAATGTAATAATTCACTCACATACTCTACGAAAACTTAATAACCCCCTCTATATTTAGAAAACGATAGCCACATAAAGGTGATAAAAAATGAAAAAGCTATTAGGTACAGTAATTATGGCGGCAACGCTGCTTGTTGGTTGTGGTGAAGCTGACAAGGCTGGTTCTGAAGCTAAAGACGAGCCGATCAATATCAACATGAGCCTTGTGTTCACTCAAAATGAGCTGCTTACACAAGAGCTAATCAAAGCGACCGACAAAATTCGAGAAAGAACCGATGGCTCGGTAAACATTAAAGTTTTCCCTGGTGGCCAATTGCCTGTTTACAAAGATAACTTGGAACAAGTGGTTAACGGTGCCAACTGGATTGCCGTAGAGGATTTGACTTATCTAGGTGATTACGTGCCTGACTTTGCTGCACTTGCAGGTCCAATGCTGTACAACACCTACAATGAATACTTAGCGATGATGGACACTGATTTCGTCGCTGGCCTTAAGACTAAAGCGGAAGAGAAAGGCATCAAAGTATTGAATGCAGACTACATGTTTGGATTCCGCCACATGATCACCAATAAAGAGATCGTTAACTCTGATGACATGAAAGGCATGCGTATTCGTGTTCCACAAAGTCAGCTGTTCATTAGCACACTTTCAGCAATGGGCGCAGCTCCAGCTTCTCTTCCATTCCCTGAGACCTATGCAGGTGTTCAACAAGGCGTTGTTGACGGTCTTGAAGGTTCTATCCTGACAATGTACTCAACCAAGATCTACGAAGTGGCTAAGAACATGTCTTTGACTAAGCACTTCCTTGGCACAGTGGGTATCTACATTTCACCAACGCTTTGGGACAAATTTACGCCAGAGCAACAACAGATCATCAACGAAGAGCTAGAGGCTGGCGCTGAATCTAACACTGCTGAGCTAGTTAAATTGGATGTTGAATACACTCAGAAACTTGAAGAGCTAGGCGTTACCTTCAATGAAGTGAATTCTGAAGAGTTCAACCAGTTGACGGCAGATGTGTACAACCAGTTCCCAAGCTGGAGTGAAGGTATACACGCGACGATCATGAAAGAGCTAGAAACGATCCGAGCTGCACAGTAATCCTGCATACGTCAATTAATTAGTTAATGATTACGGCCTAACTATTCTTAGGCCGTTTTATTCCTGAAATACCCACGTTGTATTCGGTATTTCGCTGGAGAAGTCTTTTGTTTTTATTGAAAAATATTGAAGAAATCCTCGCTTCTATCGCTATATCGATCACCGTTTTGGTTGTTATCGTTAACGTCGTCCTGCGTTATGGATTTGGCTTTGTTGTCCCGTGGAGCGAAGAGTTGTCGGTTATTTGCTTCATTTGGGCTGTCTACTTAGGGATTAGCTCCTGTTACAAACACAAGCTTCACATGGGTGTGGACGTGGTGGTTGCCATGTTGCCAGAAAAAGCAAAAATCCCATTTAGGCTATGTGTTTCCGTTTTCCTACTGGCTCTGAACCTCTTAATGGCAGTTCTGAGTTATCAATATCTCATGTTATCTAACAAGGTAACGCCAGTCATGGGCGTATCATATTTTGTTATCAATGGCGTGTTGTTGCTTTGTTTCTCATTGATGGCGATCCACACCGTTCGATTTATTGCGAACGATGTCGCTTCTCTAAAGCGCTCTTCTAAGTAGGTACGATTCATGGAAAGCTATCTTCCAATCCTTATTCTGTTTGTTCTATTTCTTTTGAACATCCCCATCGCGTTTTCTCTGATTGCATCGGCGATGGTTTACTTTCTTTTTATCAATGACTCTATTCCGGTGAGCTTGGTGATGCAGCGCTTTATTAGCTCTGCTGAGTCTTTTCCGTTGTTGGCTATTCCGTTCTTTATCATGGTGGGTTCGGTGATGAACTATGCGGGGATCAGTAAGAGCTTACTCGCCTTTGCTGATTCTATGATTGGTCACAAAACCGGTGGCCTTGCTCAAGTGAATGTAGCATTGAGTACTCTGATGGGCGGTATCTCTGGTTCTGCAAATGCGGATGCGGCGATGCAGTCTAAGATTCTTGCTCCTGAGATGACCAAGCGTGGTTACGACTTACCATTCACGGCCGCTGTAACAGCTGCTTCATCAAGTATCAGCCCTGTGATTCCACCGGGTATCAACCTAATCATCTTTGCTTTATTAGCGAATGTGTCGGTCAATCAAATGTTTATTGCGGGTTACGTTCCGGCATTTTTGATGGCGCTGTCGCTGATGGTGACGATCGCGTTCATCGCTCGCAAACGTCGTTACAAACCGTCGCGTTCTGAGCCAGCTTCTGCTAAAGAGCGCTTTCATTATTTCCTGAAAGCGATACCGGCACTGCTGATCCCATTTGGCATTATTTTAGGCATGCGTTTTGGCTTGTTCACGCCTACTGAAGCGGGTGCGATTGCTGTATTACTCTGCGCGATTATTGGCATCTTTGTCTATCGTCAACTGGGCTTCCGCCATATCCCGCTGATCATGCGTGAAACAGTGCAAGGCACCAGTAGTGTCATGTTCATCATTATCGGTGCCATGGTCTTTGGTTACTACATGACGCTAGAGCAGATCCCACACAATGTTGCGTCTGCGTTGATTGAACTTACCGACAACAAGCTCGTCTTGCTGTTGTTGATTAACGTACTGCTGTTAGTGGTTGGCATGTTCATCGAAGGCGGTGCTGCGATGATCATACTCACGCCATTACTATTGCCAGCTGTGCTTAACCTAGGCGTTAACCCGGTTCACTTCGGCATTATTGTGATTGTGAATATCATGATTGGTGGTGTGACTCCGCCATTTGGTTCGATGATGTTTACGGTTTGCTCGATTTTAAAAGTTCGTATGGTCGACTTCGTAAGAGAAGTGGCTCCGTTGTTGCTAGCACTACTTACGGTTCTGATGTTGCTGACTTTCTCTGAAAGCTTAGTGATGTTTTTACCGAATTTGCTTTAACACTGTTTAGTGATTGATTGTTTAGAGGTGTAGAAATGAATTCGGTATCGAATGAATTGAACCAAAATTGGAAAAAGATAGATTGGGTGTTAACCGATGTGGATGACACCTTAACGTGGCAAGGTCAATTGCCTCCTGAAACCTTGATTGCGTTAAGCAAGCTACGTGATTCAGGGAAAAAAGTAGTTGCGGTAACGGGCGCATGTGCAGGGTGGTGTGATCATATTGCTCAGCTGTGGCCTGTTGATGCGGTTCTCGGCGAGAATGGCGCCTTCATTATGGAAAAGAAAAACGGTTATCTGACATTGCGATCTGATACCCCTTTGCCAGAAGTCAGTGCTAATCAGAGCAAACTGAAAGAACAAGTTTTAGCTATTTTGAGCGATTACCCAGAGCTCAGTTTAACGCTCGATCAGTCGTACCGCTTGTGTGAAGTTGCGATAGACATCGGTCAAAACCGTCCCAAAGTCGATGATGCGATTATTGAAGAGATAGTCTCTAAGATTCACGCGTTAGGTGCACATGCCACAGCAAGCTCAATTCACATCAATGCTTGGTATGGTGAGCACTCTAAAAAAGCGACATCGACCGCTTTTCTCAAAGATAAGGGGTTATCTGATCAAGAGATAGTCGAGCGTAGTTGCTATGTCGGTGACTCGATGAATGACCAATACATGTTTGAAATTTTGCCTAACAGTGTCGGTGTGGCAAATATCCAGCATTACTGGGCGCGACTTGAGCATCATCCATCAGTGGTGATGAGCAAGCCCGGCGGGTACGGTTTCTCAGAGTTTGTCGATAAGTTACTTGCGCTAAAATAGTCAGACAGACTCAAATCCTTCATGGACAAAAGTGAAACTACCCATAAGGTGGTATCTGTATTTTCTGTCTATGAAGGTTATTTTTAATAAGGATTCA
>NZ_JBFRTQ010000027.1:129494-129834 GCF_041474195.1 Vibrio sp. 10N.222.52.C3
TAATAAGGATTCATTGTCTGTTGGTGTTTTATTTGGTTTCTTGGTTCGATTTAAATAGAAATTAACAATAATTTATCTTCCCACAAGATCTACTTCCCCTCCTTATTTATCCGCTAATGGCCTATATTTCTGATATCCATTTAATTAGACCTTATTTTCATCAGTATTAGCATAAAAAATAGACAGATAATTCCTGTAAATACCGCGCGATAGTCATTTATTAACATTATTATGATTAACGGAGTTTCATTTTTTCGAGTGCCTGTCTGGTATCTTTATTTAGGGTAGAGACCAAAATCTGCTGTTAATATCAAATTTGTCATTGAGATCAGTATCTCAC
>NZ_JBFRTQ010000028.1:0-62949 GCF_041474195.1 Vibrio sp. 10N.222.52.C3
GATTGAATTTTTACCCGTGTGTGATCACCAAGCGATTCTGTCGTACCTTAATTACCAAGCGACTTTGTCATTACAATAACTACCGAGGGATTTTGACGGGACTAAATTGGCTTACCTTTTAAAGTAATTAGTTAAACTTTAAAAGGGGCTAAGGATGTTCTATATGGATTCTAAATCCCAGTTTACTGTCGATATCATTTGCAAAATTATCGAGGGTAAAATCAGTATCAATAGTGCCACTACCTTGCTCAACAAGTCTCGGCGAACTGTTGAACGTTATCTAAGCCGATATCGGAAAGAAGGTATTCGCTTCATCATTCACGGTAACCAGGGGCGTTCTCCAGTCAATAAGATCCCTGATTCGCTCAAGAAAGAAGTCCAAAACCTCATTCAAACCAAGTACTTCGATTTCAATTTACAGCATCTCTCTGAAGTCCTCAAAAAGAACGAAGGGATCGCTATCAAGCGTGAAACATTACGCTCTTGGGCACACGATATCCATCATGTTAAACGAGCTAAGCGACGCAGAACTCGCGTCAGGAAGTATCGGGAGCGTATGGAATTACCTGGATTAATGCTTCAAATGGATGGGAGTCCTCATCGCTGGTTTGGTGATGAGAAATCTTGCTTGATCGCTATGATTGATGACGCTACCAGTGATATTCATGCTCAATTTTTCCCCTCTGAGACCACCGAAGGCTGTATGAGGGTGATGAGAGCTTATATTGAGAAGCGAGGGATATTTAAAACGCTCTACGTCGATAGAGCAGGTATCTTCGGTGGTCCCAAGCGAAGCAACTTCTCCCAAATGCAACGAGCTTGTGAGGAGCTTGGAATTGAAATTATCTTTGCTAACTCACCACAAGGAAAGGGACGCATTGAACGCTCATTTGATACCTTCCAAGATAGACTGGTACCCGAATTACGATTACACAACATTACCGATATGGAAGGCGCGAATCGCTATTTACAAGAAGAGTTTATTCCCAATTATTGGGATAAACATGTTCGAGTTCGGCCTAAAAGTACACGGTCTGCCTTTAAGCGCTTACCGCCCGGTTTAGATCTCAACAGCATCTGCGTACAGAAAGAATATCGAACGATACGGCGTGATCATACGTTTGGCTTTGGTAACAAAAGGTATGTTATCGATTCACCCATCCGCTATTCCATTGAAAACCAGAAAGTAGAGATTAGATGCCAGTTCGATGGCACATTCTCCGCCTATTTTGGCCACCGTCGGCTAGATATTACCGAGCTGGTAGAGCCTCGTAAATGCAGCGAATATGGCAAAGAGGTTCAGCGGAAAATAGAAGCCTTAGAGCTAGTAGAGCAGTTGGGTAGTATATCTAAAGCAGCCCGTATCCTTGGTTGCTCCCGCCAATCTCTTTACACCTATCAGAAAATCATGGCTGAGGAAGGGCCTATGGGGCTGAAGCGGATCAATAAGCCCCTAAACCGCAGTAAGAATCGCATACCAGAGTATGCAGAAGACAAGATTATTGAGCTGACGTTACAGAACCCACACCTGACTTTGATGCAACTCACGATGGAGCTAAAACAACACGATATCACTGTGAGTATTGGTACGATTAAAAACATCTGGAAGGAAGAAAACCTCAGCACTAGAGAGCTTAGGATTAAAAAATCACAATCACTGAATATCGACGTGTAAGGCGAGAAGTCTCAATCGAGACTAAAATGTAAGAGCATGACAGAATCGGTTGGTACTTATCCCGTCAAGATCCCTCAGTAATGACAAGGTGCGATTATAATAGCTTGCCAACCAACGAAGAATTCGTGATTGCTCAACAGTCGGTAGAACTTCTGTAATCTGAACTGAAGTCTAAGCAAGAAAAAGACAATCAAAAGCGAGCCCAAGTGGCTCGCTTTTTGTGTCTAGTAAAGATGCGTCTGAATGTTTTAACAGGGGGATAGCCTACAAGGCGATCGTGAAACAGTTTTAGAACAGAGCTTAAATTGCGACTCATCGGGTGATCTGGAAGCGCTAAGGTTATTTAGTCCCTGAGCGGTAGTTTGGATCTGTCCAGCATCGAGGTAACTCTTCCCCTGACATAAACATCAGTTCGGACTTTTTAAACATCTCAGGGTCTTGCTGTTCTTCGCCTGCTTGAAACCGACCTTCGATACTGTCTTGAAATAAGTTGGTTAATTTGGTCATTTCAGTTACATCAACGAGGTCACCGGTTTTTTCTCTTTTAGAAACATTTTTTTGCCCTCAATCTAATCGGTCACCCCTAATTATAATTGCTATTTGGAAAATGAGAGTCTTTTCAATTCCGGCACTTCTTGACTAAGCAGACCCCAGAGCTACGCTTATGATCATCGACAACCCAATCGATGAACAAACTTATCCTCAACAAATAAATGGAGTCGCGATGTCATCTGCCCATATTGCAAACAATCTCAGTGAACTGATTGGCGATACCGATCTTGTTAGAATCAACAGTCTTTCAGAGATATCAGGTTGTGAGATTCTTATTAAGTGCGAACACCAGAACCCGGGTGGTTCGATTAAAGATAGAGCGGCACTTCAGTTGGTTATGGATGCAATGGAAGCCGGTAAGCTTAAGCCGGGAATGACAATCGTCGAAGGTACTGCTGGTAATACGGGAATAGGCCTTGCTCTAGTAGCTAAATCCCTCGGTTACAAAATGTTGGTGGTGATGCCAAAAGGGCAGGCACAAGAGAAAGAGCGTATGATCTCGCTTTATAACGCTGAACTGTTATTGGTCGACCCTTGTCCTTTTGCAAACCCTGAACATTTTTACCACACGGCTAAGCGGATTGGTGTCGAAAATGAGAGTTATTGGTGGGCAGATCAGTTTGAAAATCTCAGTAATTATCGAGCGCACTATTTAAATACTGGACCTGAGATCTGGCAGCAAACACAGGGGAATATTGATGCTCTAGTTTCAGTGGTGGGGACGGGTGGAACCATTGCCGGAAACTCACACTATCTATCTGAGCAGCAACCCAATCTCGAAACTTGGTTAGTTGACCCAAATGGGTCCGGCATTTATTCGTTTCTACGTAATGGACACTATCAATCAACGGGAAGTTCGTTCACGGAAGGCATAGGGATCATGCGAACGGTTGAAAATTTCAGGCAGGCAAAAATCAATCGTGCCATCACGCTTCCCGATCAGGATTTGGTGACGATATCCCGCCTTGTTGCGGAACATGACGGTATTCTTCTAGGAAGCAGTTCGTCGTTGAACGTAGCAGGTGCGCTATACGCTGCGGCTAGAATGGGGAAAGGGAAAACCATCGTTACATTTAGCTGTGACCTTGCTGAGCGCTCGTATTCGAAGCTGCACAACGAAACGTTTCTGAAAGAAAAAGAGATACAGCTTAATAAAGAAAACCTCTCTCAACTATGGGCTCGTTATCAAGCCGAAGATGGCAGTATGGTCGTCAACGTATAGTCGCTTTAAGTTAGTAACAGCCAGTGGTCTGCCAGCTCTTTCGTTAGCGCTGAACATCCGGTTAGAGCTAAACATCCGTTAGCACCAAATCCGGCACTATTGCTTGTTATTAGGGTAGTGAATCACATTATGAAATACGGCGTTTCCTTCACCGATATTTTTGTAGGCATGGGTCTGGTTGGCATTGAAGCGAACGGCTTGTCCTGCGCGTAACGTATGCCACTCATCATCAAACATCACGGCCATCTCTCCTGAAATGCATAAGATGTGCTCAGTGACGCCTGCGTTATGTGGGGCGGATTCATGCTGGTAATCGGGTGCTAGGGTGAGTTCGAATATTTCAAATCCTAGTGCTTCCTCAAAAGGAAACAACAAACTGACGAAAAAGCCAATGTTGTATTCTTCATGCCTTAGTTCGTTTGCATCTCTGAATAAACTCGTCAGTTCACTGTTTGGGCTAGCCGCGATAAAGCTCGAAAGTGACACCTCGAATCCAGAAGCTATCTGCCAGAGCTTAGCGACTGTCGGGCTGGATTCTCCACGTTCAATTTGTCCTAGCATTGCTTTGCTCACGCCAGTTTCTTTCGCTGTTTTGTCTAAGCTCCAGCCTTTTTCTTGGCGAAGGCGTTTCAAGTTAACGCCAACTTTAATTTCTGTTTGCATATTTTCTCTACAAGTTTTTTACAAATAAGTTGTGCGTTATAGCGCACGATGCTAGGTTTGGTTTATGGACGTTATAACGCACGCAGGAAAAAATTAACATGACTAAGCTAAAATTTTCTCACGTCAGTACTGGCTTTATCGCTGTTTTCATTGGTTATGCGAGCGCCGCGGCGATTATTTTCCAAGCGGCAATGAGTGCTGGAGCAACTGAAGAACAAGTGGCGTCATGGTTTTGGGCGTTGGGAATTGGCATGGGCGTAACCACAATACTGCTTTCGTTTCATTACAAGAAGCCTGTGGTTACAGCGTGGTCGACGCCTGGAGCGGCGTTGTTAATCACATCTCTTGAAGGGCTGACAATGAATCAGGCTGTGGCCGTGTTTTTGTTCAGTTCGATGTTGATCACGTTAGTTGGATTAGCGGGGATATTTGAGAAAGTCCTAAAACAGATCCCAACATCGATTGCCTCTGCGATGCTCGCGGGGATCCTATTGCAATTCGGTTTGGGTTTGTTCACGTCGTTAATGGAAGAGGCACAAGTCGTAGCGGTCATGCTCGCTGTATTTATTCTGGCGAAAGCGCGGTTAGGTAATTTACTGATCCCAAGTATTTTCATTATCGCACTGGTTATGTGTGTGGGGTTTGGCAAACTCGATGTCAGTCAGGTAACTATGGGATTAACGACCCCGATGTTCATTACGCCCGATTTTGAGTTCTTTTCGTTGTTCAGTGTAGGTATCCCATTGTTTATAGTGACGATGGCTTCACAGAACTTACCGGGATTTGCGGTTCTAAAAGCGAACGGATACCAGGTCGATTCATCGAAGATCATTACCACCACTGGGGTGACGGGTTTGATCTTCGCGCCGTTTGGTGGCTTTGCGTATAACCTTGCTGCGATTACGGGCGCTATTTGCATGGGCCCGAATGCGGATGGCAATCCAAAGACACGTTACATGGCGGGGATCTGTATGGGCGGGTTTTACTTGTTAGCTGGCGTGATGGGGATGTCATTTGTGTCGCTGTTTAGCGCCGTGCCCTCCGAGATTGTCATTGCGGTTGCTGGCTTAGCGGTGATGCCGACCTTGATGAATTGCCTTGCGGTATCAATGGCAGACAGTCATTACCGAGAACCCGCATTGCTTACTTTCTTATTCACTGCTTCTGGTACTAATTTACTGGGAATCGGCAGTGCATTTTGGGGTTTGTGTATCGGGTTGTTTTGTTGCTGGTTACACAATTACAAAGCTAAGTCACGTGGAGCAAGCAAGACTTCGCAAACTTCGTCGTAATGAAACGACTCAAGATTATGATCAGGTTCGCTGTGAATTAGAAACACCAGCAAGTTGTTTGAGTAGTAAGCCCAGTCATACTTGTGACTGGGCTTGCTTACAAAGGAATAAAGCTACTTAACTTCGTATCTCAGTAGCACTTCATTATCGAGAACGACATTTGTCGACCAGATAAAGCTTGCGCCAGCACCACTGAATTTTTCGATAAAGTTCATGTACGCTTTTTTATTGTTCACGCCAATATCGTCTTCTGAATATACTGATGCTTGAGGCCAAGATGTTGAATCGAACTCTTGGTTCATCCAGTTGGTTGGTGTTTCCCAATGAGCGGCGTAGGCATCTTGACCGTGGTCAGTTCCTTCCGTGGTGCAGCTTTCAGAAAGACGCTTCCCGTCCACTTCACTCAAACAAGTCAGGTCATAAATCGGTGAGGTATAAAAGGTTTGTGCTTGCCATTCTGGTCCTGTCACGGTTCCGTCACTAAAGCTCGCGATAAAGCCACCATCGCCAGCGTGGTATGCCTTTCCGCGGTTATCTTCGCTGCCAAGACCTAGGTTTTCTTCCCAATCAATCACTTTCACGGCAATCGTGTAAGGCTTCTTCACCTTAAATTTGACGATGTTTGAGTTAAACGGTGTGAAAGGAACGGTGTCTACCGCGATTAACTTGCCGTTGATATAAAGTTCGAAATAGTTATCGGCAAAAATATAGCCTGTTATTTCCTCACCGTCTTGATCCACTATCGCTACAGGTACAGAGCTTTGATCGACTTCGGCTAGGCTGCTTGGTGTGGTGTTTGAGCACTCTTCATAAAGATCAAAGGCTTTTGGCCCTGTCGCAAAGTTGTTCTTGGCTGGAACCGTCCAAACCTTTCCTTCTGAGTCCGTAATTTCCCCAACGCCCGCCACTCGGCTACGTCCGTTTGCACACTCAAAGAGATTCGATTCAACGGTGGTCGCCACACCCTGAGTAATACTCGCTGAGCCTTGGTAATCACTGATGTTGCTGACCGAAGGCGTATCTGATGATGGTGAGCAGCCTGTAGCGAGCAAAGCAACCGATGAAAGGGCAAGGGCTTGATATTTTTTGATGATCATTGATTGGGTATCCTAAATGTGTGATTTAAATAAGCGTGGTTCAAAATAAGCCAAGTGCAAGTAAGTTAATTGAAAACAAAGCTATTTCAAACAAATCCGAGCTAAGTAGCTAAGTAGTTAAGTAAGCCGTGAACTCATAGCTGATAGCTGGAACGACGAAACTAAGCAAGAGCCAAAGCAATTGTGAGGTACCACGCTTATTATTTGATGAGGCATATATTACCCGTACAAATGTAAACAAGCGTAAAGCTGAGTAAGCATGCGCAAAACAGCGCTTTTATAGGATGATCACATCAGCTTGCGCGGAGCTTGAAAAAATACTTAGAACGAAGCGGTTTCAGGTTGTGATTGAGATAGTATTTTGCTACAAAACGCGCATAATCTCGCTATACAACATTTAAAGAAGAATTTACCTATGACTACCTTTCAATACTACTTTCACCAACTGCCTTGCTTCGACTGTAAAAAAACGACAGTAAGTACTGATCTTGGTTGGTTAACGCCTGCGATGAAAGACGATGCTATCGCACAAGTGACAGCGACACTTGCACAAGGCGAGGTTACTCCTGATCTTTCAGCAGACGTGGTTTGTACTAAAGATGAAGCGCGTGAGTATTTACTGCTTAACTTCTTTGGTTATTCAGAAGAAGAATTAGAAAGCGGAATCGAAGCGGATGATGAAAAAGAAGTGGCAGACGAAATCGCAGAGCTACTTGAAGAAGGTAAAGACACCATCACCTTCGAACATGAGATTGCTCTTCAGTGCTGCGCAGACTGCGATGTTGAAGACGAGTCAAACTAAGCTTTTGTATTAAGAGTATTAAACTAAGTACTCTTATTAAGGTTCATCATGCAGCTATGATGTTCTAATGATGAAAGGCGTTAGCGAATTGAAGTTCGCTAACGCCTTTTTTGTCTCTCTGCTTCTTATATAAGCGACATTAAACCTTAAGATGTTGTGCCTTCTGTAATGCCTTGTTTGCTCAGTTGCGAAAGGATCTCAGCGGTTTTCTCTCTGAATAAATCTCTCAGTAGACGCACAGTAGGGGTGATGGATTGACGACTTGGACACACTAACCACAGCTCGGTAGGTGTCGGCTTAAATTCAGGCATAACTTTAACCACTTCGCCTGAAAGCAGGTGAGGAGACATGTCTAGACAAGATTTTATTGCCACCCCTTTACCTGCGATACACCAACGTCTTACAAGGTCTGCGTCGTTCGAAGCGCGATTTCCTTTTAGTTTCACTTTATGATCTTGAGTACCATCGTTAAACACCCACTCGTCTTGCAACATGTCATGGAGTTGGTAAAGCAAACCATTGTGCTGAGCTAAGTCACTCGGGTGTTTTGGTGTGCCCATTTCAGCCAAGTATTCAGGAGCCGCACACAATATCCTCGGCACATCGCATATCTTGAAACCATACATGTTCGCATCGGTCGGAGAGCCGTAACGCAGCGCCATATCGACGGAATCTCGGTAGAAGTCGATATTGCTATCGCTGATGCTAGTGCGAAGCGTCGCCTTTGGGTATTCAAGCAAGAACTCATCTAACCAAGGTGTGATTAGGTTGCGTCCTAGATCTGATGAAAGCGCAATACGAATTTCACCGTCAAGAATCCCGAGCTCTTCGCGCATGTTGAGCTTCGCTTGCTCCAACATCTTTAAGGCTTGTTCGCATTCCGGTAAATAACGCTCGCCTGCTGAAGAGAGTCTTAGGTGGCGCGTGGTTCTTACAAATAACTCCGCACCGAGTGCCGCTTCAACACGTTTTACTGCTGCACTTGCTGTGGCAGTGCGCATATCAAGGTTGGTGGCTGCAGCGGTGATACTGCGAAACTCCGCCACTTTCAAAATGACCTGTAAATCTTCAAGAAGCATGTTATCTACCTGTATTGAATTATGTTCTAAACATGGCGTTGGGATATTTCCCCATCACAATCTGCAAATGGGTTATCTCTACTTATCGCTTCTAAGCTAGCTTCAAATACTTAATTGTCAAAACTAATTTGATAATAATTCAAATATGAGGCTGTTTTTCATTAGTAATTTTCTCACTATCATTTCCCCATATCGACAACGTAGCGCAGTACACATCGTATGGACGAAACCTACGATCTAGGGGGATAAGATGACTAAGAAAATCACAATGGGTGTAACGGATTTGTCGTTCCACCGTACGACCGCATCATTGGTTGCCAATGTATTGCAAGCCATGGGCTTTGAGGTAGAGCGCATTTTCTCTCCACATCAGGAGAACTTTGAAAAGCTGAAAACAGGCCAAGTGGATATGCTTTCTTCTGCGTGGTTGCCATCAAGTCACGGTATCTACAAAGCTGGCGTTGAAGAAGTTGAGCCGCTTATCGAGCTTGGGCTTCATTATGAACCTTATGCCTTGTGGGGCGTACCAGACTATGTGCCTGAAGAAGCGGTTTCTGAAGTCTCTGATTTATTAAAAGCCGAAGTGATCGAGAAAATGAACTCGACCATTCAAGGTATCAACCCTGGCGCTGGCATCACACGTTTCTCTATCCAGATGATGAAAGATTATGGCCTGAGCGATGCCAGCTACCAGTTCTTTCCTGGCAGTGAAGACGATTGTTTCAATGCATTTGAAAGTGCGGTCGCAAACAAAGAGTGGGTGGTAGTGCCACTGTGGAAACCTCAGTTTTTGCACTATCGTTACGATATTCGTGAGCTCAAAGAGCCAAAAGGCCTACTCGGAATTGTTGATAGAGCAGTGCTTCTTTTAAGAGACGACAAGAAGCATCTGTTCAGCGAACAACAGATTCAGAAGTTGGATTCCCTGCGCTTCTCGAACGACATCATCGCAGAGCTGGATTACAAAGTTTGCCGTGAAGGTAAACCACAAGATCAAGTCACACATGATTGGTTGATTGAGAAAGGCCTGATTTAGCCTTTAAGCCGTTGGCAATGCAGTGAGACGTCTGCGTTACTCAGATAACGGCAATACCACTATCAAAAATTATTTGAGAATTATTCAAATATTAGGCGGTTTATCTAGAGTGAGAATTGACTAAGATTAACTCGTCTAATTCAAGGAGAAAGCACAATGTCAGTACCATCAAAAATGAAAGCTATCGGATTTACTCAATCACTTGCGATTACAGAGCAAGACAGTTTATTTGAGTTTGAAACGAGTCTGCCAGAACTAAAAAATAATGACTTGCTGGTAAAAGTGAGCGCGACTTCTATCAATCCTGCTGACGCTAAAATTCGTATTCGTAATGCCAAAGACAAAACTCTTGAGCAGCCAAAAGTGCTGGGCTATGACGCAGTCGGTGAAGTTGTTGGTAAAGGTGCTGACGTTGAAGGCTTCGAAGTCGGTGACCGTGTGTACTATGCGGGTGACGTAACACGCATGGGGGCTAACGCAGAATACCAAGCTGTGGACTACCGTATTACCGCTAAAGCGCCTAAGAGCCTTTCTGATGAAGCTGCAGCCGTTATGCCACTAGCGACGCTTACAGCATGGGAAGCGTTGTTTGACCGCTTGCGTGTTCGTCCTGAAGAGAAAAAGTCTATCCTGATCATTGGTGGAGCGGGCGGCGTTGGTTCAATTACGATTCAACTGGCTAAGCAACTGACCAACCTAAATGTTATCGCAACAGCTTCAAGACCTGAAACGGAGCAGTGGGTAAGAGATATGGGAGCGGACTATGTGGTGAACCACCGTAACCTTGTTGAGTCAGTGCGAGAGCAAGGCATTCAACATGTTGACTACATTTTCAATGTTGCTGATACAAAAGGGCACTGGGATGCGATGGTTGAGTTGATCGCACCGCAAGGCATGATCAGTTCGATTGTTGAATTTGATGGTGGCATTGACTTATCAGCGCTGCAAGGAAAATCAGCAGGCTTTGTTTGGGAGCTGATGTTCACGCGTTCATTGTTTAACACCGAAGATATCCAGAAGCAGCAAGACATCCTATTCCAAGCCGCGAATCTGATTGATTCGGGCCGTATTAAAACGACTCTAACCACGACCCTAAATGGCTTTAGTGTGGATACAATCAAAGATGCACACCAACGCATTGAGAGCAGTGCCTCGATTGGTAAAACTGCCATCAAATACTAATTGCTGATGTTTTAATCCGTCGTTGTTTTGAGTCGTTGACGGTTTAAATAGAAGAAGCCCCTGATATCTGATTGCTAGTCAAAAGGTTTCAGGGGCTTTTGTTTGTTTTCAGTTTAGTCAGTTTAGTCAGCTTCTGGTGATGTGATAGGTTTCGATGTTCTGAAGTGAAGCTGTATTAGGTCTAGCTCAAAAGGCGAGGGCTCTTTGTCCGCAATCAAAAAACCGATTTGTTTGATGTCTCGTGCCTTAAGTTCCGGCGCATCGCTCAGTAGCCGACCTCTGAACACAGCTTGAAAATCATTGAAGTGGAACACCTTGTTAAGCCGCACTCCCTTTATCGTAACGAAATCGTGTTTGTATTGAACTCGATTACCATCTTTCGATGTTGTGAGCCTCAGTTGGTAGGTGCGACCATCACCAACGAAAACTAGCTCTGCGCTATCTATTTCATGGGCTGGTGATTCAATGGAGCGCTTTACAGAACTGAAACCACCATTGTTTTCTAACGATAGCTCGCCCCTAAATCGACTCATATCATCAAGATAAATGAGCCCGCCCGTTGAGATGCCACCCATTACATCGTCGTTGGTCGCTGTCCAATTCTTGTGTTCGTTCGGTTGTATAAAATCAATCATACCTATGCCTGCTACAGATACTTGAGACCATAAAAAGGAGAGGCTGAGTACTAGCCAAAAAGGGTGTCTTCGCTTAAGCAATGAAGCCGTTTCGTTCATGATTGTCTCCGTTAGCCGTTAGTCTGTTCGCGTTTTATGGAGAAGGTTCAGTGGCAAGCATACCCAGACAACGCTCAATAAATTCAGAATAATTTGAAGCATTGTCGTACTCGATTTTCAATGAACCATGAAACATCAGCGTCACTGTTACGTCTTTATAGCTTAGCCAACAGGTATAACCATCATAATCATGCCAAGCCGCCATTTCGCCCACTTGATATTTATTGTCCAGTTGCTCGCCAGAGGTGCGAATGCACTCAAACACTCTGAGAAACTCAATAATGGTGATTCTGTTGTCCATGTTTTGCTCCCGCTGAGTAGTTATTGGTAATAGGCTGAATATTGGTATCTAAATTTGTTACTGTTTGATTGCTGTCCCTACGGCTTGCCTTTGTGTTCCGATCACTGAAAGTGCTCTTATCTTCTCGATAAACCTCTGTTTTCTAATATTCTCATCGTCATTCCATACATCCGATTAATCCTGAGCAAAACGGGTGTAACAAACTTAATAACGATGTTAACCCTCAAGATAAAGACAAGCTTAATTTACGTTTATGGTGGTTAATTAAAATTAGAGTCGATAGGATAAATAGCGTCGGAGCCTTGTTATTGGCTGAAATGGAATCTACAGAAAGTGCGTGTCAACATGATAGAAAAACTGAAAAAGGAATGGTTTCTTGTAGGGATGGTGGTGGCTATGGTCGTTGCTGTTTTTACGCCGGATTGGGGCAAATCGGGTGGGGTACTTCATCTCGATACGGTGACTGTTCTCGGCATCGCTTTGGTGTTTTTCTTACACGGTTTGGGTTTGTCTCCCAAAGCCATTCTTGAGGGGCTTTCGAATTGGAAGCTGCATGTTTTTGTACAAAGCGCGACATTCTTAGTTTACCCACTGCTTTGGGTGATATTCGGGCAAGGCTTTGTCGCTTATATGCCAGCAGCTCTGGCCTTTGGTTTCTGTTACCTCTTCGTATTACCGAGTACGATTTCGTCTTCGGTCGCGATGACGGTGATTGGAAAAGGAAACCTACCGGGTGCGATATTCAATGCATCACTTTCTAGTATTTTAGGCGTGTTCATTACGCCTCTACTGATCCAGCTCTTTATGGGGTTGGAAGGTGCAGAGCTAAACCTGATGGAATCGGTGATCTCTATATCTAAAATGCTGCTATTGCCAATGATTGTCGGCCAGTTGATGCGCCCGTTACTTTTTGAATGGACTCAGAAACACAAGTCAGTGGTCAATAAGTTAGATAAATACGTGATACTTCTGATCGTCTACAGTGCTTTCTGTGACTCTATTGAACACGGTATTTGGAGCGACTTTTCACCAATGCTGCTGTTGCTGTCAGCGGTGATTTGTTTAGTGGTATTGATGGTGATGGTACACGGCATTCAATGGAGTGCCCGAAAGGTTGGATTCAATCATCAAGATGAAGTCGCGGCAGTATTCTGTGGTACTAAGAAGACCTTAGCGGCAGGTATTCCTATGGCTAAGGTGATCTTTGCTCACAACCCTAATCTAGGGATGATATTACTACCAATCATGCTTTATCACCCGATTCAGATCTTTTACTGTGCAGTGCTAGCCAACCGTTACGCCAAGGTTGATACACAATCTAGTTAAACTTGTTTGTTGTTACAAGTACAACAGAAAAACGCCTTTCACTTCGCTGTGAAAGGCGTTTGTATTTGAATCTACTTCACTTTAATTAGAGTGCTTGAATCTGTATGAGCAAATGCGTTGTCGTAGATCTCTAAGCCTGTTGTTTGAGAGTACGTCAGCGTATCGTCTGAAATGCTAATGTTCATCGTGAAGCCCGTGGTGGTTGCGTTGTCCGTCATGTATTCGGACTCAGCGATGCCACGCTTAGACGCAACTAACGTCATTGTATCGCCAGCAGGGCCTTCTGCGGTGACACATGTGGTGCGTGGTACGCAGTAAGAGTTGTAGACGACCTGATTTTTTTGGTCGTAGATGAAGTAGCCACGTTGATCGTGGAACTTAGAGTCGTCGGCCTTTCTGAATACTTCTTGTTTGTAGTACAGAGCAACCAGATATTGATCGCTGGCATTGGTTGCATCTGCCGCAACCTCAAACGTCATTACTTCATAGAATGGTGTAACCGCGGGACCACCTGCACCCACTTCTGTGCCTTCTTGGCCTGGAGAAATATCAACGCCGCCAGTTTCGACTGATTTCCATGTGCCGACTAACTTTGCGAGTGGACCAAAATCCATACCATTGATTGTGTTGTGGTCGGCTACTGCTGGAGCCGAGATTACCGCTGCGATACCAAGTGCTAATAATTTTTTCACTTTAACTTCCTTTTTATTAATTATCTGACCCCAATAAAAATAAGGTTATTGTGAAACTAGTTTATTAACCCAGATCAGTGTTGTTGGCTAATATGAAATCGAATTGTAACTTGATGTATCAGTCAGTAAGGGGATATTAATGCGGCTAAATATTGAACGAATAGCTGTGATTTGTTCATCGAGGTTTAATTCAAAATTGCATTAGTCTGAGCCTTATTAATTTTGCTATTACACATTTCAAATTCTCATGTATGATGTGCGCCCATAATTGTATGACAAATGTGTAATCTTACTTCTGTATGAATAAAGCTGTTAACCACGCCATTTTGCTTTTGGTGCTCGCAAACCTACTTGCGTCTTTTTCAGACGTATCATTGAAGATACTGAATGGCGAAGTCCCTACGTTCCAGTACGTGTTTATCCGTCAGCTATTGAGCGTGATCTTGTTGCTTCCATTTTGGTTAAAGTTACCGAGAGAGACGCGTATGAAAGGCGGTTGCCGAATCAACTTCTTAAGGGCTCAATCTATCTTAGTGGGGAGTGGCTGCGCGATGATCGCCATTACACACCTTACTTTGGCGACAGCAAACGCGATGTTCTACGTTGGACCAATCCTTATGCTGCCTTTGTCGATCGTGCTGTTGAAAGAAAGGCCGACATCTTCAAAAGTGATCGCGACCCTGATTGGTTTTGTGGGCGTATTAATCGTGTTACGCCCTGAACAATTTCATTGGGCGGCGATTGCTGGGCTAGGCAGTGCGCTTGCGATGGGCGTGGGTAATATCTTGATTAAACGCTTGAATGCAGAGCAACACATCATCTCAACTCTGTTCTGGACCAGCATTATGACTCTGCCACTTGCACTGGCATTAGCGCTGCCAACTTGGTCTGCGCTCGAATGGCGTCATGTTGGTTGGATCATGGCAATCAACTTGTTCGTACTTGGATACCATGCGCTTGTGGTGGTGGCTTACAAAAAAGCACCGGCCAACCAGATTGCGCTCGCCGAATATTCTGGGTTGGTGTTCGTAACATTGTTTGGTGTTATGTGGTTCGATGAGATTCCAGACATCCTGACGCTGGTGGGCATTAGTCTCATCGTTATTCCAATGATGCCGATTAAATGGAAGAAGGTTTTCAAGTGGAGAGACCGAGCCGCTTTAGAAGTTGAGGTTACTCCGCCTAAACCATAGCGGCTTGTCTCTCAGTCATTCTGGATTCCAAATAAACCACATCAGGGAAGGTCGTCTAAACTTAGGGTTTGTATCGCTTCAAAATACGACAATTTGGGCTCTAAAGACGTTCTCGAAATAAATGCAAATTAGTGCTTTACCTCAACTTAACTTGAGGTATTAGGATATGCAACGTTGCTTACGAGAATACTTTAAGGAGAGAAGAATGATCCAACTTGAACATGTGAATTTAGTGGTAAAAGATATCCCAGAAATGCTGGCTTTCTATAAAGCGGCGTTCCCTCATTGGTATGTCCGTGATGAGGGAAAAGGGGAGTGGTCAGGTAAGCCACGTAACTGGCTGCATTTTGGCGACGAGTACCAATACATAGCAATAAGTGATCACGGTGAAGGTGAAAATAGAGATTTGGCTGGGCATTCTGTTGGTCTCGCACACTTCGCTTATGTGACCAATAATATCGAAAGTGTCACTCAACGCCTTGTTGATGCGGGCTTTCCAATTGCCAAACCCGGTGCCGAAGAACCTTATCGAAAAAATGTCTACTTTGTGGATCCTGCAGGCTTTGAGATCGAGTTTGTTGAGTATTTGAGTGATGATCCTAAGTTACGAAATGCCACGAGTTAGTTACGTAATACGCCGCTTTGTTAAAGTTGGTTAGCTGAATGAAAGCGCGCTAGAGAGCATTTATAGAAAAGGGCATTGTGGAATAATCCGCAATGCCCTTTTTAGGTCTATGCAATAGCTGATTATTTAGCTGATGTTTAGCTCAGTTGTTGGGTTGTTTATTTAGCCTTAAAAGGCACCAACAGTTGTTTGCCAAACACATTAATCAGCGCGCCAGTCACAATCAGGCCACCGCCTAGATAAGTCCAAACCGATGGAATTTCATTAAAGATCCACACGCCTAACAGTGCCGAGAAGACAATCTGGACGTATGAGTAAGCTGAAGCTTTACCCGCCGCTTGAGTCTGCATCGCTTTGGTCAAACCGTATTGGCCTATCTGAGTGAAAATACCGACTAACACGAGCATCACGGTTAAGAATAGACTTGGCCATACAAAGTCGTTCCAAATAAGGACTGTCGATATTGGCAGAGCAACCAGTGGGAAGTAGAAGATGATGACAGAGCTGTCTTCCGTCTGGCTCAGCTTTCTCACAATCACATAAGCAATTGAGCTACCAAACGCACCACATAACGCCACCATAATGCTGAATAGCGGTAACTCGCTGCTCGCGCCGCTGTTCATGCTTGGTTGAACCATCACTAATAGCCCAGCTAGGCAGAACGCAATGCAGATCATGGTCGATTTTTGGACGCGTTCTTTCAGAAATAACACGCCAAGTAGGGCGGTAAATACAGGATGAACGTATTGTAGAATGGTCGCTTCGGCTAATGGCAAAGTGGTCACAGCGTAGTAAACACACATCAGTGCTGCAGTACCTACTGCGCCACGAACAAACAACAAAGGTTTGTTATTTCCCCAGATCGAAATGCCTTTTCGCTTAACGTCGATATAACTGATGATCAAAGACACCAAAGCCCTTGCTGCAACAATTTCGAATACAGGAATGCCATAATTGCTGATGTATTTCACACAAGCTGACATCAGTGCGAATCCAAAAGCGGAGAGGATCATGAATCGAACCCCAACAGGGATTTGTGAAAAAGAGAAAGAAGACATAAAAATATCAATCGGTTGAGGGAACAGGAATCATAACTTAGTTTAGAAGAGCCGACCAAAGTCTTTGTCCTGTTCTATTACACCAAACCATTGATATTGCTGTGCGAGTACTTTCAGCAACTCGATCTCTTTTGTTGTCTCTTCTCTAAGCCATTCAATAAGGTCGTTGATGATAGGCGTGTGACTACGCTGGTGCATGAAGTAAGTCCAAGCACTGTGTTGGATTTTTGCATTTCTAGGGCAGTACAAGAAGCCTCGTTGGAGATCTTGTTGAACTAACAACAGATCCGTGACCGTAACCCCTTCACCGGATAGACAGGCACTGAGCGCCATATCTAAAGACAAGAAGCTGGTATTTCTGACGGGTTTCTTTGGTGGGAATTCAACATCGGCCAACCACACTTTCCAGTCGTGATGATCTAAGGTTGGGTGGAGTCTTGGTAAAGTTAAGATCGAATCGAGGTCGGTGTCTTTATTCGTTAAGTTGGTCGAATTAGTTAAGCTAGTCGAGCAGACCGGTGCCATAAACTCTTCACGCAAGAAGGTGATGTCAGGTGCCTTGTCATAGCGTTTTTTGAAACGCGTGTGGAAGATCAGTAGATCATACTCACTACTATTAATCGATTCGTCTTCCTCAATCACAGGAACTATGACGATCTCATGATCTTGATAACGTTCGTTTAATTCCCGCACTTTAGAGATCAATACTCGCGTCGCGAAACTCAAGGTCGCTTTGATCACAATACGCTTCTGCTTCGGCTCACTCCAAGAGGCAATGACAGCTTCGATATTGCCGTAGCTTTCTCGCAAAGCTACATACAAATCATGACCTTGTACCGTTAATTCTATGGCTCGATGCTTACGAATAACCAGTGATGCGTTTAACTCATCTTCAAGCTGTTTGATCTGTCGGCTGATTGCACTTTGTGTCACATGCAGCTCTTCGGCAGCCAGAGTAAAGCTCATCAGCCTTGCAGTAGCTTCAAACGCTTTTAAGCCATTATGTGAGGATGGCAAGCTAGGATATGGGGTCATAATTCGTTCGCATGAGTTTATGGAATGTTAGAGTCGCAAATTTATCAATTGAACGCCAGCCTCATCGATCGTATTTTGGGCGAAATTAACTGAGGCGCTCATGAAAAAAATACTCACTCTTGCATTCCCTTTGATCATTTCACAGCTGATCTCTATGGCTTTAGTCCTTACTGATGTTTGGATGATGTCGCGTATCAGTGTGTCAGCCCTTGCGGCTGGTGGCTTAGGTGCCTCAATCTACTTTTTCATCTTCATTATTGCGAGCAGCACCGTGGGTTGTGTCGCGAATTTGATTGCGATCGCTTATGGTCAGCGAGTAGCTCGCCCTGAGTTTGGTAATACTCAAATTAGATTGGCGGTGAAAGGCGCAACCATGTTGGCATTCGTGCTCAGCGTGACCTTAATGGCCAGCTTCTGGTTTGCTCCGTTGGTATTAGAAGCAGCCAAACAGCCACCAGAAGTGATCACTTTAGCCATGGAATATGTCCATGCTTTGAAGTGGGTAATGTTGCCTTCGCTTATCTTGTTGGTACTTCGTGGCTTAACCAGTGCGTTTGGCAACGTGCGCTCCATTCTTGTGATGTCGATTATCACCGTAATTCTGAATGTGCCAGTGAGCTACTTTCTCACCTTCCAATTAGACATGGGCTTAACAGGTTTAGGGCTTGGTACGGCTATCGCGGCATTTATCGTGATGGTTGGATATACGGTTTGGGTATTTAAGCGTGACGAGTTTAAGCAGTTCGCCCCTTGGCTAAATACAGAAGAGTATTCAATCAAGTTGATGAGCCCATTGTTGTTGATGGGTCTACCTATCGGCTTGGCTGCTTTACTTGAGCATGGCTTGATTTACGGTGGCACCTTGATGGCGGGCACGATCAGTATTGCTTCGTTAGCCTTGCACCAAATCTTGCTGCAATGTTTAAGCTTTACTTGGAACTTCAATTTTGGTTTCTCACAAGCTGCGGCGATTTTGGTTGGCCGTGATTTTGGCGCGGGTAACTACGAAGGAATAAAAAGAACCTCGATTCAAAGCTTCATATTGGTGTCGGTGTTGAGTGTGGCGTTGTCGGCCGTGTTCATTATATGGCCTGAGATGATCGCTTCTATCTTCAAGTTAGACGATGGCACGGGTGCAATGACTTCACTACTGGCTTCTGTGATTTGGGTCGTTGCTTTGTGCTTTATTGTTGATGCTTGGCAGCTACTGGCGATTAACCTGCTAAGAGGCATGAAGATTGTCTCTATGCCAACCGTGATGACTGCCATCGGTTACTGGGTATTTGGCTTGCCTGCGGCTTGGTATTTGATGCCTAAGTTCGAATTGGCAGGGATTTGGGGCGGAATCGGTGTTGGCTTAGGCGTGACAGGTATTCTGCTGCTTATCCAATTGATGCGTGTCATTCAAAAGAACAACCAATCTCCAGATTTGTCGAATCATGCTTATACGTGATTTGCTTGTGATGCTCGCCTTTACCATGGAACCTTGAACGATAAACGTTGTATTGCTGACCGAGAACTATCAATTACCAACAATGACCTATAAGCCCTAAATTGCGTACTTCGTAATTTAGACCTTGGTCTTACAGAAACCGAGCTAAAAGGTGACTAGAATGATTTGAGTTGCTCACCGTTTTATCAAGGAATACACAAATGGAAGTTGGATTGTTCTGGGCTGAAAAAGGAATGTTAGTGCTTGGCGCACTGTTTGTTTTGACGAGCATGATGCAGTACGGAAGACGCAGTAGCGATTGGAAAGGCGTGATTACGATGTTCTACAAGCGTATCCCAATGAACATCGCCGAATACAAATGGTATCGCCTGGGGATCGCGTTGTTGGTATTTGCTGTGATCATACGTTTCGCATTACTGATTTTATGGCCTTCATATCAGTTCTAGTTCTCTTGCATTAGCTTTGTTGGATAGCTCTCTATCATGGCTACATAAAGCCGTTCAATGAATGAGTCAGTCGAGCCTTAATAAACCCGCTTGTTAAGGCTGCTGTTAAATATAATAGTGCTATTACTCAACAGCAAGGATTGGCTATTACCTTTGTAGCATATTGTTTTTCATGAAGAATAATGCGAAATAATAGCTTACCCACCTGTTTCATCATTCTTACTAATAATCTGCACATAAATCCATTCACCCCGTACCTGATACCATAATGTTCTGTTACACTCGGTCGAATTAGCTTTAATTTGTCAGTGGTGCATTTATGTCGTTCCCAGTTCTTATATGTGATGATTCTGCGTTAGCAAGGAAGCAGATGGCTCGGTCACTGCCTAGTTCTCTAAATGCAGATATAACTTTTGCTGTTCATGGGCTTAATGCACTTGAAGAGCTCGCTAAAAACCAATTCAAATTGATGTTCCTCGACCTAACCATGCCGGAATTAGACGGCTATGGCACATTGGAAGAGATGCAACGTTTAGGCGATACCACGCCAGTTGTCGTTGTTTCTGGTGACATACAACCAAAAGCACAACAGAAGGTGCTGGATCTTGGCGCCAAAGCATTTTTGCAAAAGCCGATCGATAAAGAAGCGCTAAAAGCCATTTTACGTGAGCATGTCGAGCCGCCAAAACAACCTCAAATCATTACCCCAACCGCTTTAGAACTGCCAATACTTCGCAGACGCGATATCTATATGGAAGTCGCGAACGTAGCGATAGGCCGTGCCGCTGATGCACTGGCTCGTCACTTTAATGTGTTTGTTCACCTACCGCTGCCGAACGTTAACATCTTCGAAGTGAGTGAATTGCACATGGCACTTCGTGACCTAGCGGATAACGACCAAGTGTCGGGTGTTTGCCAAGGCTTTAGTGGAGAAGGCATTGCAGGTGAAGCGCTAGTTTTGTTGAGTGATTCCAGTGTGAGCGATCTTAAGAAGCTCATGAAGGTGCCAACAGAAAGCGAGCAGCTAGAAGAATTAGAGTTGTTGATGGATGTATCGAACATCTTAGTCGGCTCTTTCTTGAATGGGTTAGGGGAGCAATCAGAAGTTCGTTTCTTCCAGAGCTCTCCTGTGCTGCTAGGTCAACACATCTCGATTGATTCGGTGATTGAAAATACCAGCGGCTCATTTAAAAAGACCATGACGTTCGAAGTCAGCTACAACATCGACGGCACGTCCATCCGTTGTGACCTTCTATTTATGTTTGTTGATGAGTCTCTGCCTCTTCTAGATAACAAATTGGCCTACCTAATGGAGGAGTTTTAATATGTTGAATCTTCCTGCTGAATTTGAACAGTTCCACTGGATGGTAGACATGGTTCAAAACGTCGATATGGGGCTGGTGGTCATTAACCGTGACTTTCAGGTACAAGTTTGGAATGGCTTCATGACGCACCATAGCGGTAAGCAATCGCATGATGCGATCGGTAAGTCGATCTTTGAGTTATTCCCTGAAATTCCTGAAGAGTGGTTTAGGCTTAAAACAAAACCGGTTTATGACCTAGGCTGCCGTAGCTTCATAACGTGGCAACAAAGGCCTTATCTGTTTAAGTGCCGCAACGTGAGGCCAGTAACTCAGCAAGCCGACTTTATGTATCAGAACGTCACGCTTAACCCGATGCGTTCTCCAACTGGGCAAGTGACATCCTTGTTCTTGTCGATTCAAGATGCGACTGCTGAAGCTCTGATGTCTCAGAAAAAGGCTTGACGTACCTTAAGGTGAAAATTGAATCGCCTTATAAGAGCACTCTGAAAACCAAATAAAAATGGCCAAGGTTAATCCCCTTGGCCATTTTTGTATCTGATCCTGTAGTAATGAGTTCGAACTAAAGAAAGGCGTTCCGTGTTCGTTAACTTTAGTCGAGTTGTTGTTAGGCTCTATCAACAGCGGCTTGTATCCGCTGGGTTCTCATAAATAAGCGCATCTAACCTGCCATATTTTGTGGACTTTACCCCGCTCATCCAAGTTTCGAACGTGCTAATCGATCTTGCCTTTGTACTTTATAAATTTCAGGGCTAATGAAAGAGGGCTGAGATCGGCACTCGAAGCGAAAAAAGTCAGAAAAAAATGAAATTATTTAAGAAAAAACGCATTTTTTGATTCAAGAAAAGTGTGATTTTTATGTGATTAAAGGGCACTTTTTTCACAAATTTGCCTTATCGAAGATTTTTTCGCCGAATTTGCAAGGGAAACGTTTGCGCAATAAACCGACAGCGTTTGCGTGAATATGTTGTTAAGTTATTAATTACTATGAATTTAGTAGGAAATGACGGGCGGGAAGCTTTTACCAGATATGGAATCTTTGAGAGGATAGCACAAAAAAAAATGAAATATCAGACTTGCTGTTAGTAAATCACAGCCTATAATGCTGAAAACCGGAGCGTCTGCCAACGCTCCGGTTTTTTTGTGTCCGAAACTCAGTAAAGCGTCTGCCAACGCTTACCGAAAACGCACGACACGTAATATGATTACAGGACAAATTATCATGCGTATCGAACAAGAACTTAAGTTAGGTTTCAAAGATGTACTCTTCCGTCCGAAGCGTTCTACCCTTAAAAGCCGTTCTCAAGTTGAATTAACCCGCGATTTTACATTCAAGCATAGCGGTCGTCAATGGTCTGGTACTCCAGTAATTGCAGCGAACATGGATTCGGTAGCAAGCTTTGAAATGGCAGCTGCTCTAGCAGAGCACGGTGTTATGACTGCAGTACACAAGCACTACACAGTAGAGCAGTGGGCTGAGTTCGCAAAAACAGCAGACAAGAAAACGCTGAACAACGTATTTGTTTCAACAGGTACTTCTGAAGCTGAGTTTGAGAAAACTAAGCAAATCATGGCGCTTAGCGACGAATTCGTATTTATCTGTATTGATATCGCTAACGGCTACTCAGAGCACCTAGTTGAGTATGTACAAAAAGTACGTGCTGAATTCCCGACTAAAGTTATCTCTGCTGGTAACGTTGTAACGGGTGACATGGTTGAAGAGCTAATCCTAGCTGGCGCAGACATCGTTAAGGTTGGTATCGGCCCTGGTTCTGTTTGTACTACACGTGTTAAAACAGGCGTAGGTTACCCTCAACTTTCTGCAATCATCGAGTGTGGCGACGCAGCACACGGCCTTGGCGGCATGATCATCGGTGACGGTGGCTGTTCATGTGCGGGTGACGTATCTAAAGCGTTCGGCGGCGGTGCTGACTTCGTAATGCTAGGCGGCATGCTAGCAGGTCACTCTGAGTCAGGCGGCGAAGTTGTAGAGCAAGACGGTAAGCAATTCATGAAGTTCTATGGAATGTCGTCACAGTCGGCTATGGACAAGCACTCAGGTGGTGTTGCTAAGTACCGTGCTGCGGAAGGTAAAACTGTTTTACTTCCGTTCCGTGGTTCAGTTCACAACACAATTTCGGACATCCTTGGTGGTGTACGTTCAACTTGTACATACGTAGGCGCAGCAAAGCTTAAAGAGCTAACTAAGCGTACGACTTTCATCCGTGTACAAGAGCAAGAGAACAACGTATTCGGTAAAGAGTAATCTGAACGGATTCGAATAGTTTGAAAATCAAGAGCCGCTTTTTAGCGGCTCTTTTTTTACGTGAAATTGATAAAATCAATGTCATTAAACCTGCGCGCTAATAATCTGTCTAATTTTCAGAAGACGCTGGATTTAGAATGTGACTAACAGATTTAATGATCGCAGGAACTATGATGGTTATTAGTACTAACGTGAATAATGATGCCTCAAACCAGTGCCAACCTAATATACTTGTAGTATAAAAGTAAGCGCCTAAAGAGAGTGGTAGCGTCAAATTAAACACGATTAAGACGATTAACGCAACTCCTGCCCATACCATACCAAACTGATTCTCAAGTCCTGAAAAACCTATAGATAGCACGTACCAGATATTGTAACAAGTAAAGCACTAAGGCAGCCTGATCTCATTTTGTTGCCTAGAATATCAACGAAAAAAGCAAAACTATCAGAACGCCTAATTATTTGAATTAGCATTCAAAAATTAATATTACTTTCAAATGCTATTAGTCTTTGTAAAACTCATTTATCGTCTCTTTAGTTGATTGTCACATGATTGTTTTTTCATTTGGTATCTTGAAAATAAGTTTATGCTTTGTAGTCGAAGTTTAATTCATGCCTAACATATGCTTTACAAATTCGCTGCGATCCAGAGTAACTGATTCAGGACTTTTCCCCGGCACGACCGACAGAGACACCATCGGATGTCGGTAAGGGTTCTTACAATAGCTATATCAATAGTATTGATATTTTAACTAGTGTGGTATCAGTTAATAGAAACAATACTATTGATTTTTAGATAGCTCGCCCAGTAATGAGCTTTCGCTCCACATCGTTTACTTCATGCTGAATTATTCGTTGATTGGGAAATTCGAAGGAAACAGTGCTCGTTTTGCTTCTTCATCACGTTCGGTTTTAAACTCAATGCCTTTGCCGATTTCGCGAGCACGCAGTGCAGCAGGGCGAGTGTTGATTGCGTTAAACCAACGCTTCAAGTTCGGGTAAGGTTCTAGGCCTTCTTCACCAAGCACGACTGGTGCTTTGTCAATCCAACCCCATGCAGCGACATCGACAATGGTGTACTCATTTCCTACGATAAATTCACGACCTTCCATATGCTTCTCTAACACTTCGTAGTGACGTTGTGCTTCACGTAGGTATCGGTTCACAGCGTAGTCTAAGCCTGCTGGTGCAGCATGGCGGAAGTGTACCGATTGGCCTGAATATGGACCAAGGCCACTCGCGATAAACATCATCCAAGAGAGTAGTTCAGCTCTGTCTTCTGGCTGACCGCCAAGCTTGCCTGTTTTCTCTGAGAGATACAGAAGGATAGCGTTAGAGTCGAATACACGTTGTCCTTCATCTTCAATCGCAGGCGTTTTGCCATTTGGATTGATTAAACGATATTCCGGTGAATGCTGCTCACCCTTTAAGGTATCGACAGGAACAAGTTCAAAATCTAGGCCTGTCTCTTCCAAAAACAGAGCGATCTTCATTGGGTTTGGTGTTTGGTGAAAATAGAACTTAAGCATGGGGTAACTCCTTGTATTGGTCATTTATTAAAGCACCACTTGAACGATCGTTCAATGGTTGATTTTGAATTATTTGAAGATCTTCTGACTCGCATTCCAACTCTATGTGTTGAAGACCTCGTTATTTGAGCGAGGGGTAAAATCGCGCGATTCAGTGTGTTGGATTTTAAGTTGTTGAAAAAATGAGCTTAAAGTGGTTTTTTTGATTCGTTGCTTTATGCGGAGTTCGGATTTGTGATGGGTGGTTTTTGGCGGGATAGGGCGTATGAAATCCGCAGTCAGATATTCCAACAAAAACGTTGAGCACTGGTTCAAACCAGAATTATCTGGATGCACAGGCTTATTGGTAAGTTCAAAATCGTGATCTGCTGCCACACCTTATGCAACAAATGAATATAAACGTTAGAGATTAAGGTGTGCTTCACGGTTTTTTAATCTTGGCGGCTTACATTGGTGAGCAAATCTGATGTGAACACTTAACGACACAGGATCTTTTCATGAAAAAGAACATTATCGCCCTCGCTCTTGGTGGCATGCTGGCTTTTGGCGCAACACCTTATTCTTTTGCTGCTAACGACGGCGCAGTACAGGCTTCTGCGGATTACGCGCAGTTGGTGACTAAGCGACAAGTTGTCGACCAATTACTTCTTGATGCGTTGCAGGCGTTTAAGTCTCCGGCAAGAATTTCTCACGCGGGCTTTACGGCTAAAATGCCAAGCAACATGGAAATTGTGACTAACCGATTGTTAGAAGCTTACCAACTAGAACCTTACCGTACTGATTTGCTTATCTCGGCAGCGAACGCTCAGATCTACAACAAGAATGCAGAGCGCGCTCTTGAGCTGTTTGAGCAAGCGCTGACGGTTGCACCAGACGATGTTGATCTTCATGCTTACCTTGCGGTTTGGCAGCGATTTGAAGGCAATGAAAGTGAATCCAATAAGCACATGGAGAAACTGGAAAGCCTGAACAAAGGTAAAGCAGAAGACATCAAACGCATTTTTGCTACGGTCGACCGCGTGTTAGAAACACCGTTGAAAGAGTCTGCGGATAAAGGCTTGCTTGATCATCATGGCGCGATTGTCACTTTGGGCTATGCGCTTAATCCAGACGGCTCTATGCATCAAATTTTGATTGAGCGTCTTGAGACAACATTGGCGATGGCTAAGGCGAACTCAGATGCGATGATCGTGTTAACGGGTGGCGTGCCCAAGAACCACAAGACTGAAGGTAAGTTAATGGCGGATTGGCTTATCGAGAAAGGGGTAAGCAAAGATCGCATCATCGAAGAGAATTACGCGACCAGCACGGTAGGCAATGCCTTATTCAGTAGCTACGCACTTGCTCGCCATGATATTAAGCACGCGACCATTATTAGCTCGGCAAGCCATGTTCGTCGTGGTCAAACTCTGTTTGAAATCGCTAGCTGGCAAACCGGCCCTCAGGGCATTACTTTTGATACGGTTTCTTACCCAGACAAGCCACTCGCAGATCTTAAGAAGGCGAGTGATGGTGAGCTACTAGGTATCTACCGAGATGCGCTTAGAACCTATGGTATGTGGAGCTACCGCTCTTACCCATTAGAGTCTCGCTAGGCTTAGGGTTACTTCACAGTAGGCAAAGTATAAGTTGCTAGTACAATCGAGCACAGCTAGATGGTATGCTGTGCTCCTACTTAATTTAGTGTTTCAAAGGCAAAAAAATGAACCCGATTTTAGCAATGTTGAAAGAGAACAATATTAGCGACGAGCAGATCAGCGAGCTATTCAAGACGTTGACCGAGAACCCTCTTGCAGCAATGGCGACGATCAGCCAACTTGGCTTACCACAAGATAAACTTCAAATGCTGATGGGCCAGGTAATGCAAAACCCTGCGCTAATCAAAGAAGCAGTTGAAGAGCTTGGCCTAGATTTTTCTAAGGTTGAAGCCGCTAAAGAGCAACTTCAAAAATAAGCGAATTTGAATGAGCTAAGATCGAATTAGCTTAATCAAAATTCAATGAAAAGGTCGTTTAAGTTCAGCAACAGGCTGTCTTAACGGCCTTTTTTGATCTTGGTGGCGATTATTCACTTTGATCAAGTTGCTTTCAATCCCTGCTTCCCATTTTCTACTCAACGACTATTTCAACACAATTGACAGCACTTTTGCCAAACATGCGTTGCTACTGACAATTTACTTACTAGACTTAATTAACCTATGTGCGACTTGATATGTGCACCTTGATGAACAGTGTTTTTTGGATGAGGAATGCCCTGAATAGTAGGGATCATCAAACAATAGCGCTGTTTATTTATGGGTCACAACAAGAAAAAGAATAAGAGGGCACTCAAATAAGCCCTTTATTGAGCAGTGATTTTATAGGAAATGAGTTATGAAATATTTAAAGGAAACGGCTTTAGCTAGCCTTGTGTTGGCCGGGCTTGTTGGTTGTGGCGGAGACTCAGGATCATCAAGCAGTACGACACCCATTACCTTGAGTGTGAGTGATGCGCCCGTCGATGATGTTAAAGATGTGACGGTGACATTCAGCAAGGTAGCTTTACTTCCGATTCAGGGAGGTACAACGCTAGTGTATGACGTGTATAAAACGGACGAAAACGGTGATTACGTTGATGAAAATGGCGACCCGTTGCCAGATGGTGAGGATCCGATTCCATTAAGTGTCAATTTATTGGATTACCAAGGAAGCGATGCACTTCCTTTGATTGAAAACGAGGTAGTTCCAGTAGGTAGCTATAAACTATGTGTGTTTGCGAATGATGGCGATCACCCGACACATCCATCTTATGTTGTAGAAAACGATGACTCGATTCGTGAGTTAACGGTGAAAGGTAATGGCGCGTGCCCGCAAGGTGTTGGTAAAGAAGATAACGCTGGCGTGCTTTACTTTAATGATTCATTTAATGTGAACCAACAGAGTAACGATTTTGTTGTCGAGTTCGATCTTCGACGTGGCCTAAAGAACAGTTCGACTTTCCCTGATTACACTATTCAAAGAACGTCTGTAAGCCTTATCAATACGGTTGAGACAGGAAACATTGAAGGTACTGTTTCGAGTACCACTTTTGAAGCTTGTAACCCTACAAATGATAATACTTATGTTCAGTCGGTGTACTTGTATGAAGGTAATGTCGACAAAGCTGACATGGCGCCTATTGGCGGTTCCGATGAGGTGAAGCCGATTACTTCAGCATCAGTGGCAATGAATGAAGCACAGACTAACTATGAGTTCTCTCTGGGATTTATTGATCCAGGTACTTACTCATTGGGTTATACCTGTACCGCGCAACACGACAGTGATGAAGACAATGCTGATCCGGTTGCTGATGGTTTTGACATTTATGAAGTTCAAAATAGTGTTCAGGTAGTGGTTGGTCAGGATAACCAAGTATCGTTTTAAATCTTTGACGTGATTAAGCATTCGAATAAAAACGGCCTCTCATTTAGAGGCCGTTTTTGATCATGTCACCTAGTTAGCATGAATTTGATGATCATTGAGTGTGACTCTAGGGAAGTGATAATGTAACTTTGTATCTCTTACTTTAACCTAGCGAAATGTACTCCGGCGTTGCTCATGAAATCTAGCTTAAGCATTCGATCTTACACCAAGCAATTTAATACCCATGCTCATGATGACCATCATCAACTGGTATTGCCGATCCAAGGCAGTATTAATATCGAAATGGTGGGGTATGTCGGTAAAGTGGCGGTGGGCGAATGTGTGGTGATTCCGGTAACCACAGCACATGCGTTTAAAGCGGACGAAGCAGCGCGGTTTATTGTCGCGGATATGGCTGTGTTGCCTCAGCATTTGTTAGAGCACGAGCTCTCGGTTTTCACGATAACGCCACCTTTGATGAGCTTCTTGTTGTTTGTTGAGAAGCAGCTGGAATATCAGGTCGATAGCGGTATTGAGTCATCCATCTTGGATGTGTTTTCACTGCTGTTAGAGCAACAACAAGTGAGCAAGAGCATCGACCCAAGAATCCGCGCTGTACAAAGGCTGATAGCGGATAATTACACACAACCATTATCCATTTCGCAACTTGCAGAAACGGCTTGTTTGAGCCCCACTCAATTCAAAAAACGCTTCAAAGAATGTCTGGGTATCAGTGCGCTTAAATACATCACTCGATATCGTATGGAGAAAGCTCAAGCCTTGTTAACCCACACCGATTTACCGGTTCAATTGATTGCTGAAAATGTGGGCTATAGTGATGTATCTGCTTTCAGTCGTCGTTTCTCTCAGCACTTTGGCATGTCCCCAAGGGCGTTTCTAGGCTCAATGAAAGAGAGTCTTTAGAAACAACAATAGCGTCCTTTCGGCAAACTAATTTTCATCAATCTTCACTATTATCTATTTC
This sequence comes from Vibrio sp. 10N.222.52.C3, assembly GCF_041474195.1. Lineage (NCBI taxonomy): Bacteria > Pseudomonadati > Pseudomonadota > Gammaproteobacteria > Vibrionales > Vibrionaceae > Vibrio > Vibrio sp. 10N.222.52.C3. The sequence goes on from NZ_JBFRTQ010000028.1 coordinate 28,946, forward strand.
AGAACTGAAAATTGGGTAATAGAAATGAATCTTGCCATCAATCGCGTTAACGAATTCCAAACGGGCACTTTAGCCATCTTGTTTGCTTCCATTTTATGGGGCACGACAGGCACCGTCGCAAGTTTTGCTCCTGATCTAAGCCCATTAGCAATTGGTGCTTTTTCTATGGGCGTCGGTGGCTTAATGCAAGCGGGCTTGGCGTATCGAAAAATCCTATTCGCTTTCGACAAGCTTTTGCAGAACAAGAAGCTGTTGGCAGTGAGTGCTTTGGCTTTGGCGGTCTATCCTTTAGCTTTCTATTCTTCAATGAAATTATCAGGTGTGGCGATTGGAACCGTGGTTTCGATTGCGACCGCACCTTTCTTTTCGGCACTGTTAGAGTGTCTGATTAGCAAAAAGAATAATATCAACAAACGTTGGCTCACTAGCTTTGCGATTGGTGTGGTGGGTATTGGGTTGTTGGTGTTTTCAGAATCTTCATCGACGAATGAATCCGGTGATGATCTCAAGCTGTTAGGTATTGCTTTAGGTTTGGTCGCGGGGTTGTGTTACGCCATTTATTCTTGGGCGACAAAAGCACTGATCGATAAAGGGATTAAGTCACAAGCGGCGATGGGCAGTATTTTTGGCCTCGGCGCGATGTTGTTGCTGCCAACGCTCTGGTTTACGGGTGAGAACCTGTTTTCCTCGCAGACTAACGTATTAGTCATCAGTTATCTGACGTTAATCCCACAATGCTTGGGCTATGTCGCGTTCAGTTTTGGTTTACGCCACGTGACTGCGAGCAGTGCCAATCTGCTGACCTTGTTCGAACCAGTAGTCGCAGCGGTGCTTGCCGTCTGTGTTGTCGGTGAGCTGATTCCTTTTATAGGTTGGCTAGGTATGTTTCTGATTGTGCTGTGCTTGTTGATACAGTCGAAGCCATCTAAAGGAACGTTATAAGTATTTGTTTTGTTGAGCCTAATTGAAGTTTATTCATGCGTAATTCTTATAATTGAATAAAATCAGTATCTCAGTTGTGAGAGTGCTGTTACTATCGCTATCAATAGTCGGGGGGCATATACCTTATTTGGTGTTTGCTGAGATCGTTAATCGAGACCCGTTGAACCTGATTCAGTTAACACTGGCGTAGGGAACTATAAGCACTCGATCTATGTCTGCACTCATGAAGACTTTTCATGAACCCAATGCGACTTCTCCTTCGATCGGTGTTCGTTCTCCTACGTCTTGTAAGATAGTAGGAGCGACAATGACACACAGTTTTATTTCAAAAGATTTAACGCCAAAAACCTCAGTTTCACAGTACTCTGCTGATGGTTCGATTCGCACGAACACTCCGATTGTATTGACGATCGCTGGCTCAGACAGCGGCGGAGGTGCCGGTATTCAAGCTGATATTAAAGCCATGTCTGCTACAGGTAGTTTTGCTTGTTCGGTAATTACCGCGATCACTTCCCAGAACACGCAAGGCGTTTCCGCCATTTTTCCTATTCCACTCGACCATGTCGCTAGCCAGTTAGATGCGGTTTTCACTGATCTGAATATCGTGGCTGTGAAAGTCGGCATGTTGGCCGATTCGCAAATCATCAAAGTCGTCGCGGACAAAATCAAACAATACCAACCTAAACACTTAGTGATTGACCCTGTAATGGTCGCGACAAGTGGTGACCTTCTCTTAGAAAACTCTGCTATTACGACGCTAAAGCAAGAACTGATTCCGTTGGCAGACATCATTACGCCTAACTTGCCGGAAGGCGCAGCACTAACGGGCAAAGCTGTACCTGAAAGCGAAGCCGAAATGCAGGATATGATTGAAGACCTGCGTGCACTAGGTGCTAAAGCCGTTCTTCTCAAAGGCGGTCATTTAGAGAAGGATGAGAACAGTAACGACTTACTGATTCTGCCAACCACGTCTGCTTTGATTAGTGCGAAGCGTTTTCCTACCAAAAACACCCACGGTACGGGTTGTACGCTTTCATCTGCTATTGCTTCTTTCTTAGCGCAAGGCAACACGCTGTCAGAGGCTGTTGAGCTAGGCAAACAATACATTTCGCGCGCGATTGGTCATGCTGATGAGTTGCAAGTCGGCCAAGGTCATGGGCCCGTAAATCACTTCTTCGCTGGGCACGGGAATGTCCGTTAATACGGTGGGTGTTCAGCTCAGCAATGCCTCTTTACGTTATAACGACAGTGAGCACGCAACCTTATCGGGATTGTCGCTTAGCTTAAACGCAGGTAAGTGGACGGTATTGCTAGGTCGAAGTGGCTGCGGAAAAACTACGGTATTGCGTTATCTGGCAGGCTTGCTGGACGACAAGGTGGAGTGGCAGGGCACATTGGTAACCTCTGATGAATTGCCATTAACGGATCGCATCGCTTACATGGCGCAGCAGGATTTGTTATTGCCATGGCTATCGGTCATCGACAATGTTTGCCTGAGTCATCGCTTTCAAAATCCAGCTTCTGATAAAGCAGTGCAAACCAATCAAGCACTCGAGTTGTTAGCTGCGGTTGGTTTGGCTGATTATGCGAATGCGATGCCGGATCAATTGTCTGGTGGTATGCGCCAGCGTGTTGCTTTGGCTCGAACCTTAATGCAAGACAAGCCAGTGGTGCTGATGGATGAACCGTTCTCTGCGCTGGATGCGGTAACAAGACACAAACTACAGAGCTTAGCGTGTGAACTGCTAAAAGGTAAAACCGTTGTGTTGATCACCCATGATCCACAAGAAGCAGTGCGCTTGGCGGATAATTTGTATGTGTTGCAAGGCACACCTGCGAACGCTCAGTCTTTATCTGTGCCCAACACGGCCACACCAAGAGTGTTAGATGGTGAATGTGCTGAGTTACAACAAGCGATCTTAGATCAGTTGGAGCGTGATTATGAATGATCTAACGCGAAGCGAAGCTGTGGCTCATTCAACCGACATACAGGCGAGCACTGAACGTCCTCGTCAGATGAATCCCGTTATGCGTTTGCTTATCAGCAGCGCCGTGATTCTCGGTTTATGGCAAATGGTGGTCGTTATCTTCGAGATGCCGAGCTTCATTCTGCCCACGCCAGCAGAAGTCTTTTTAAAGCTGATTGAACGTTACGATGTGTTACTCAAACACACATGGGTGACTGCGCAAGAGATCCTACTTGGCTTGTTACTCGGTTTGTCGATGGGGCTGTTTTTCGCCTTGCAGATGTTGATGTTCGAACCACTAAAACGCTGGCTGTTACCTATCTTAATTGCCAGCCAAGCGATTCCTGTGTTTGCGATTGCTCCAGTATTGATGTTGTGGCTTGGCTATGGCATCGCCTCAAAAGTGGTGATGGCGGCGATCATTATCTTCTTCCCTGTGACGACTTGTTGTTATGACGGCTTACGTAATACACCGACAGGCTATCTCGATCTTGCCAAGACGATGGGCGCATCGAAATGGCAATTGCTGCGTTATATCCAACTGCCTGCTGCGCTGCCAACACTGGCGTCTGGCATTCGCGTTGCGGTGGTAATTGCCCCAATTGGCGCGGTCGTTGGGGAGTGGGTGGGTTCGAGTGAAGGGCTGGGTTACCTAATGCTACAGGCCAACGCGCGAATGATCATTGATGAGATGTTTGCGGCCTTGTTTATCTTGGCGGTGCTGTCTATCTCGCTCTACTTCATCACAGACAAGTTACTCAAAAAAGCTATCCCTTGGGAGAACCAGTAATGGCTTGCTTAATAACACTTTGTTTAATAAGGCTTCGCTCAACACTATTTATCTCAACAAAACTTCGTTAAAAATTAGCTCGATACACACAATAATAATATTCAAAAGGAAAGGTTAACTATGAAAAATACCAAATTGGTAGGTGCAGTGGCACTGCTTGCTTCGTTAGTTTCAGGTCATGCTCTAGCGGACTCTGAACAAAAGAAACTGACATTGATGTTGGATTGGTTTGTGAACCCGAACCATGGTCCGATTGTGATCGCTCAAGAGCGTGGCTACTTCGCTGACCAAGGCTTAGAGGTTGAAATCCAAGAACCAGCAGACCCAAGCACGCCAGCGAAACTTGTCGCAGCAGGTAAGGTCGATTTAGCGGTAACTTACCAACCAAGTTTAACCATGGATGTGGCAGCGGGTCTTCCTTTAGTTCGTGCATCAACCCTTATCGCGACGCCACTAAACACACTAATGGTTCTGGATAACGGCAAGAACGATTCACTAGCGGATCTGAAAGGCAAGAAGATCGGTATTGCGATCGCAGGAAACGAAGAAGCGACTATTGGCACCATGCTAGCGCAAGAAAATGTTGCGTTTACAGACGTGCAAACCATCAATGTTGGTTGGGCACTTTCATCTTCATTGGCATCGGGCAAGGTAGATGCAATCTGGGGTGGCTTACGTAACTTCGAAACCAACCAGTTAGCCCTTGAAGGCTTTAAAGCAAAAGCGTTCTTCCCAGAAGAGCACGGTGTGCCAGCTTACGATGAGCTTATCTTTGTTGCGAACGCAAAGCAGCACGATGATGAAGCGATCAAAGCGTTCAACAAAGCATTGGAGCAAGCAACAACTTACATCGTGAACCACCCACAAGAGTCATGGAGCGAGTTTGTTGCGTATTCACCAGATACGTTGAATAACGAGCTTTACCAACGCGCATGGAATGACACACTGACTCGTTTTGCACTTCGCCCTTCAGCGGTTGATCTAAAACGTTACGACGATTACGCACAGTTCATGTTCGACAAAGGCATTATCAAATCACTACCCAAAGCCGCTGACTACGTACCGACTTTTGACTAAGGAATCTCATGAAATACCAAGACTTAATCCAAGCCTGTCAGCAAGATTGGCAAGACTACACCGAGCATGATTTTGTTAAAACGCTGGCGAATAGCACTCTTGCTCAGCCGTGTTTTCTGCACTATTTGAAGCAGGACTTTCTATTCTTGAAACAGTATGCCCGTGCTTATGCGTTGGCGATTTACAAGGCAAAAACACTGGCTGATATGCGTCGTGCACTGCCAAGTGTTCATGCTCTGCTAGATTCTGAAATCTCTCACCACGTGACTTACTGTGGTCAGTGGGGTTTAACCGAATCTGACCTAGAAAATGAGCCGGAAGATTTCGGTACAGTTGCTTACACGCGCTACGTTCTGGATGCAGGCATGACGGGTGATCTTGTCGACTTATATGCGGCACTGGCTCCGTGTTCCATTGGTTACGCTGTGATCGGTAAAGCGTTATTAGAAAGCAGCGATACTGTTTTAGAAGGCAACCCATACGCGAGCTGGCTTCAGCTTTACGGCGGAGAAGAGTTCCAATCTGGCGTGGCAACGGGCGCAGAATACTTCAATCAGCTGCTTGCTGAAATTGATATCAACAGCGAGCGCGGTCAGAACATCGTTCATATCTTCAAAACGGCAACGCGTATGGAAGTGGCTTTTTGGCAGCAAGGGCTGAATGCTCTTGATGATTCAACAGCGGCTTAAAAGCGACTTTCACGAATAAGGATTTACCCATGCTTACTGAACAAATTATTCAATCGCTACGCGCAGTACGAGAGCAAAAACCACTGGTTGTGAACATCACTAACTATGTAGTGATGAACAACACGGCCAACGCGTTATTGGCGATTGGCGCTTCGCCTATTATGGCGCACTCGCAACAAGAACTGGCAGAGATGATGTCTTTCTCTGGTGCTTTGGTGATTAACATCGGCACGCTCGACAGTGTTTGGACGCCAAGAATGTGTTTTGCTGTTGAGCAAGCGAACGCGAACAACAAGGTTGTGGTTCTTGACCCTGTGGGTTGTGGGGCAAGTACGTTGCGTACCGAGACTTCTCGTGAAATTGCACGCTTAGCCGATAAGTTGATCATTCGTGGTAACGCGTCTGAGATTATCGCGTTAGCGGGCGAACAAGCGCAGAGCAAAGGCGTTGATGCGTTGGATAGCAGTGATGCTGCATTAGGCGCTGCGCAATGCTTAGTGGCTGAATACGGCGCGAATGTAGTTATTTCTGGTGAGACGGATTACGTTGTCACGAAAGACAGTGTTGTGACGTTAAACAATGGCCACCCAATGATGCCGTATGTGACAGGCATGGGCTGTACTTTAACAGCATTGACGGGCGCATTTGCTGCTATTGGTGATGACAGTGGTTTGGCGGCAGCAGCGGTATTAGGTGTGGTTGGTGAAATCGCAGCTGAAAACTCACGCGGCCCGGGTAGCCTGCAAATGAACTTGCTTGATGAGTTGTACCAGTTAGATGAAGAGACTCTGATTCAACGATTGAAGATTCAGTAGGGTTAACCGAACTCTAAGCCACAAGCCTAACTTAAATCTCTTTAGATAAAGAAAAGCCCCCGACACTTATGTGCTGGGGGCTTTTTATTATTGCTTTGGAACTGTGTCAGCTGTGTATAGACTGGCTGGCTAGGTTCTAAATCGGTTAACTTGGCTCTCTAGGTGATGAGCAACCTCGGTTAAGTCGCTCGCTGCACCTGAAATGCTGCTTACCGACTCTTGGTTGCTTTGAGCAATAGTGTTTGCACCTTGCGCGTTTTCACCCAGTGATTTGGTAAGACGATCCTGCTCATCAACGGATACTGCAATTTGGCTGTTGGCTTGGTTCAGATCTTGGATGTGTTGATTAATCACATGTAAGTTCTGAGAAGCTTGCTGCGCCTGCGTTGAAGCGTCTGAAACCGTGCTGTGACTCTCTTTGATCGACTCTAACGCATCTTTAGCGCCACGTTGTAGCGAGGTAATGAGTTCATCAATTTGGCTTGCTGAGTCTTGAGTTCGTTTAGCGAGCGTTCTCACTTCATCGGCTACCACGGCAAATCCACGACCTTGTTCACCCGCACGAGCGGCTTCAATGGCAGCGTTCAATGCCAATAGGTTAGTTTGCTCAGAAACGCCTTTGATTACTTCAAGAATGGCACCAATGTTCATCGACTCTTTGTGTAGGTCAGTCACTTTCTGGCTGCTGACCTGCATGCTTTCATCGGCGCTGCCAATTTCATGCAGTGTTTTGTCTACTTCTTTGAGTCCCATCGCCACATTCTCGGTTGCTTGGTTAGCAACTTGAGACGCGTGGTTAGCACTTGCAGCAATTTCTGATGTGCTGGAAGCCAATTGATCAACGGCAGAAGAGATATTTATCATCTCGCTATTCAATTGTGTTGCGTTGGTCGAGCTGTTATTGGTCACTTGATTGAGTGACTCCGACATCTCACCAATACGCACGCTAGAACGGTTCACTTGGCCAACAATATCGCGCAGAGATTCAATGGTGATCTCCATATTAGTCAGCAGTTCGCCAATCTCATTTTTGCTCTCAATGTTCACTTCCACATTCAGGTTGCCCTGAGAAAGCTCGTTGGTGATCTGTTTAACTTGTGCGATGCCTTTAGTAATAGAGCGAGTCACCAACACGGCGCTCGTCATGCCAATAACTAAAGCCACACCCGTCAGCAATATGATGATTTGAATCGAGCGCTTTTCGCTGGCTTGCAGTTCTGGTGTTAATGCTTGTTTCTGTTGTTCTAGAATGCTCTGAGCATCAGCTACCGAAATCGCTAAGCTGTCACCAATAGAGGCGAGGGTAGCGGTTCTTTGCGTGTTCTCAATCATCTGTTGATGAACTTGCTCAAAGCCCTTCGCGTACGCTTCCCGTTGGTTAGAGAAATCTTCAATCAATTCACTTTGATAAGGAGATGATTTAAGAGACTCAATATCGCCCTCGATACCTGGCAGAGCATATTCAAAGATGTCTTTACCGGCTTCGTAGGTTTTGAGGTCGTTGTTGTTCGAGTAACTCAGTACAGTGATCTTGGCGGCGAGGAAGTTCTCCATCAACATGCCCGCATATAAGCTCGCGTTTGGATCGTTGTTGTTGTAAGACTCATACAACAAGCTCTGCGCGGCTTTTAGTGCGTTAGTTTCTCGTGTGACCATCTCCACGTTCACTAACTGGTCAATGAGCAGTTGGCTCTGTTTCATTGATCCATAAGCCGCATCAAAAGCTGCAACGCTGTCTTGCACTAATTGCAGGCTCGACAAGCTATCAGTATTGGTGGTGGTTTGGATTAAGTTGTTCAGCAGTTCATCAATCGCAAGTTTGCTCGATTGATAATTCGCTTCGTATTGATCATCCAATGACTCTAAGTAACGTTCAGAAGCTAAACGCATCTGAAGAAAGTGCACTTGAATGTTGCCTGACAATGTCGCCTTGTGGCTGAGTTCACTGTACTGGCTAAAGCCGTTCGACAAGGTTTGAATACCTTTGTAACTCACAAGGCCTGAAATGACGAAAAAGAGCAAGCAGATGGCATAACCCAGCTTGATCTTGAGCGCTATAGAAAGGTGGCGCATAACTATCCCTATATTTACCTGATTCCTTCATAGGGGAGTATTTCATAAAACAGCATTCTGGGCATGCTAAAGCGAATAGTTTGTGTAATAAGTAACGCTTTTGTTAGAAAAATCGGGTTTTTCGACATGCTTTCAACGAGTTGCGTATTTGATGGCGCGTATGTCATTGAGCTAATTTAGTATTAACTTCCATGCACATGATGCGATTTGTCGGTAAAATGGTGCAACGCCAATTTTAGACATCGACTCCAAAGGTACGAAATGAACCCTTATAAGCTCTATTTAGTAACGGATGACCAACAAGATTTAGAAACGCTTAAGTTCGTGGTTGAACAAGCGGTTGCGGGTGGCGTTACTATGGTCCAAGTAAGAGAAAAACATGGGGACGTAAGAGCCTTCATTGAACGAGCACAAGCGGTTAAGTCGATTTTAGCTGGCTCAGGTGTTCCGCTGATCATCAATGACCGAGTGGACGTTGCATTGACTGTCGACGCCGATGGTTTGCATCTGGGGCAATCGGATATGCCTGCAGAGTTAGCACGCAAGCTGATTGGCGCGGATAAAATTCTTGGGTTATCGATTGAGACGGAGCAGCAGCTGCAAGAAGCCGATAGCTTGCCGATTGATTACATTGGGCTCAGTGCGCTTTTTGACACACCGACCAAGACGAATCTAAAGAAACACTGGGGTTATGAAGGCATTCAAATGGCTTTGGAAACAACGAAGTTGCCAATTGTGGGTATCGGTGGAATCAACGAATCGAACATTCCGCAGTTGGTTCAGACAGGTATTCATGGATTGGCCTTGGTGTCAGCGATATGTCACGCTGAAAGCCCAAAACAAGCGACGCAGGATTTGCTATCTCTAATGGGAGAGTGAAGAGGGAGTAGATACTAGAAAACAAATGAGGTTGGTCATCTGTTCTCTAGTTAAAGCACAAACAGGGAGTCGTGCTAGGTGTGCTTATCGATAGAGCATTTAAGGTGCTCTATCTAACACATCGTTTGGCTATTGAATGCAAAGAGCAACCGTACCGATGACCATAAGAACGATCGCAGCGTACCAACCGTATTGTGCGGTTTTATCAGCAACAAACACCTTAATGTAGTTGATCTCTTCATGCGCCATCGCAATAAAGTCTGTGTAGTTAATCGACAACTCACGGCTAGCTTCTTTCAGGTCTTGTTGAAGCTTGTTGAAAGACTCATCGATGAAGCCTTTTGTTTCCGACGCAGACGGAGTAGCAGTTAACGCTAGGCTGTTCCAAACCGCCATACGCGATTCATATTCACTTTCACTGACACAATTAAGTACGCGTAAATCATACTCTCGTTTGTTACGCTCTTTACCCATTTTCTCAGGGCAAATGTTTCTTAAAACGTTCACGACAAATTTTCCAAAAGGTTCATTTAGATATAAAAAAGCACTCGAAGAGCACTCATAAACTGGGGCGAATTAAATTCAAAAAGTGATCTATTTGAAACCGACATAAGCAACAGCAAGGCTGAGCGCTTATCTGGGAGATTTGAAGTTGGGTCAGTGGTGTTAAAGAGCGATTTGGGCCTGTCTATATTCGTTTGAAAAGACAAACCCGTTGGGATCGCATAGTAGTTATGTCACTTTGGGACATCAACTAGGGTGTTTTATCCACACGACAAAGATATTTATCGGCAAGATAAGCAGAAATGAGGTAGCGGTGGTGTGTTCCATGCCGATATTGAATCTCAATTGACGATGTTTTGAAAATGGAGATGTTTTGTAAACAGGGGAGGCTAGTTGGCTTGCCATTGATTGTACTGCAGTGAGTGCCCCTTAAGCTGCTCAATAAGGCTGGTGAGAACTGGGCCGTTGATGTGGCTGCGAGACACCAAACATCCCACTGGAGTAATCCAACCACCATGCTCGTGCGAAACAGGCAACGACACAAGGTCGCCTTTTTGAATGCCTTCCATCACCATCATCTCGGGCACATTAGCCCAACCCACGTTCTGTTCAACGAGATCAACAATGGTCTTGTGGTTGTTGGCGTACCAAAGCATCGAGCTAATACCGTAGGTGAACCACAGTTCGCGTTGTTTTGAGCTGCGATGCACACATTGGCGATAGCGCTTTAGGTCTGAGTCTTGTACAACGGACATGCGACTCAGTTCGTGAGTGGCAGAGCTAACAGTTAGGAAACGCGCTTGGCCCAGCAAAAAGAAATCCATATCGACCTTCAGTTCGCCATCCGCGTAGATGATGCCAATCTGTGCATTTCCTCGTCTTACTAGGTCTTCAACATCAAAGGTTGAGGTGGTAATGATATCGAAGTGTGTGATTGGAAATTGATCGGCGAGTGAGCTGATTATCTTAATGAAGTTCTTATCTATGATGCTTTCATCAACCGCAATGATCAGTTCGTGCTCATCTTCTTGGGTCAGCGATTCTACTTTTTGATCGAAGTACTTTTGCTGGTCAAGAACGGACTTAGCCACAGGCAATAACGCTTTACCTTTGCTGGTTAAAACGGGGATGTTTTTCTCTCGGTTAAACAGCTCTTGGTCAATGGCAATTTCGAGGTTGGCTATCGATTGGCTTACCCCAGACTGAGCTCGTTTCAGTTTGCGAGCGGCGGCAGAGAAAGAGCCACTTTCACACACCGTGACGAAGACTTTTAGTTGCTCAAAACTGTACATGTTATCTCTCGCTCAATACAAAATGGGGTACTTATACTTAAGCTATCACTAAACGTGATGGCTGTTAACTTTCTCTTATTGTTTTCGGTGACATAATTTCGGTAAGTCCACCATGTTATAAATTGCTATAGGAATGTATGAGTACGTTAGAGAGAGTTTTCCACTCGGTGTTGTTTGAAGTATTGGCCGTCACACTGTCAATTATAGGTTTAGCGATATTTACTGATCACGATGTGAATGCCTTATCAGGAACCATGATAGTTGTTGCGACTATCGCGATGATTTGGAACTACTGTTTTAACCGTATTTTTGATCGTTATTTCACGGGTGAAAAATCAAAGCGTTCGCTCAAATTACGTGTTTTTCATGTCGTGCTATTTGAGGCTGGCTTGTTGATCGCGACAATCCCTGTGATGGCATACTTACTTAACGTGGGGTTATGGCAAGCATTTTTGATGGACATCGGCGTGACCATTTTTATTACCATTTACGCGTTTGTGTTTAATCTGATTTATGACCATGTTCGAGCATTCTGGGTACGCAGAGGGGAGCTAGCCGTTCAGTAATCTACCAAGTCAGTAAACACGAGCTTGGCCATTAACCGTTTGTTTATTCGTTATTTTGACGGAGATATTCGGTTAGTAGGCCTAGGTAACCCGGCACTGGTTGGCATTCAAAGTGGCGGTCTCGAATCTTTTCAATCTCTTCCGCTTAATAGTTAGTGTAACCCTATGCACTTATTGTTCGATATGTAATTTGAATTTGTATGTGTCGTAAAAAGGTAAATATCTTAGTGGAAACTTAGCCATCATAGTCATTCGCCCATCACTAGAGCAGACTATGAATAAGTTAAGTTTTGACCGAAAAATGCCGCTATACGTGGTGTCTACACTTGCCCTTAATATGGCAGTTAGCTTGTGGTTATTGAGTATGGCTTCTTCGGCAGTCATGGATTTTTCTGTGTGCGCGTTGTTTTTGCTCAGCACCCTCATTACTGCACGCCTATATCGACATGAAATGGCTCAAAGCAAGAATAACTTGTCGGAAGCGATCATTGATGGTGTCGCAGGTTTTATTGTCCTCGATAGTCAATTGAGGGTCATACAAGTGAATCAACAATTCTCTCGGGTTTCAGGTTATGCCTTTGACCAAGTCGAATCTCGTCCGATTTCTGATCTCTGTTTTATGAATAACAGCAGCCTAATCACGACCATTACTCGCTCACTGAAGGAAAACCAGAGATGGAAAGGTGAGTTGAGTGGCGTCAGTCGACTTGGTGAGCAGTTTACCGTAAACGTTGTGGTGGAAAAGCTAACTGAAATTCTGCCGCACAATAACAAGTACGTGGTGACCTTTACGGATATTAGCCGACGCAAGATATTGGAGCGTCGATTAAGAATGCTGGTGGAAACGGATTCACTGACAGGGTGCTGGAATCGACGCCGCTTTGATAACGACTTAAAACATTATTCTAACCTGGCAGAGCGTTATGGTTACACACATTCCTGTTTGGCGTTAGTGCATGTGTTTTTCCCTGAGCCTAAATCGGCGTTCTCTGGCTTCGCTGCTGCGCCACTCGAAAAGAAACAGCGTTGGTATGCGGCCTTTAGAGCGATGATTATCTCCTATCCAGTGGTGTGTTTTTTCTTTATTTTTCAAATACCTGAAGCTTTGCTGACAATGATGTTCATTGCGTTGTTATCGTTGATGATTACGTCAGAGAAGTCGATAAAGTTGAGCGCTTTTCTGGTGATAAGTAACGGTATCGGGGGATTGCTGGCGATTGCTGCTTTTTCAATTCTTTCTATAGTACCCAACATTGTATTCTATTCTTTGTTTATAGGACTTATTGCCATTCTTATGGCTACCAAGATCTACACGGTTCCCGAAAAAGCACCTATTTTCGCCACTGCATTTAGTACGTTGCTCGTACTGGTTGGTAGCACGTTGATGAGCTCCGGTGACATCGATAGCAACACTCTTATACGCATATTCCAATTAGTGTTAATTGGCATATATATGATTTTGGCTTCTCTATTCCTAGAAACACGGAATTGGAAGTTTCTACAAAATCAGCCTTAATTTTGTCTAACAAGGACGTCTCATGAAGTTAACCGATGATTTTTCAAAACAGGCGATAGACGCTGCCATCAAGATCGCAGCGATTGCCATGCTCGTGTATTGGTGTTTTTCGATTTTGCGCCCATTCATTCTTCTGGTGATATGGGGTGCGATCATTGCGACTGCGTTGTATCCAGTGGCGGTCGCAATTTCAAATAAAACCGGGATGTCGAAAGGTAAAGCCAGTGCATTGCTGAGCTTTATTGGTGTGATTCTTCTATTTATTCCTTTGGCGGCGCTTTCTTCTGGTATCTACACCAGCGCGACTGACCTGATGACAGGGCTTCAAGATGGCACATTGTCATTGCCTAAACCGAAGGAGTCTTTGCAAGATATTCCATTAATAGGGGAAAAGGTTTATTCAACCTTGGTTGCAGCCTCCAACAATATTGAAGGCACTTTCATAAAGTATGCAGATGAAGTTAAACAGTTCGCGACGAAAGCCGCTTCTGTTCTTGGCTCTCTAGGTGGCGGCTTTATTCAGTTCATTATCTCTACCATCATTGCGGGTGCATTCATGAGTAATGCCGATAAATGCAAAACCGGCGTGACTCACTTAGTGGCGCGTTTAACGGGTGGTAAAGGTGAAGAGTTGGTAGAGCTCTCTAAATCGACCGTGCGAAGCGTTGTGCAAGGTGTGATTGGTGTGGCTGTGATTCAATCCATGATGTCGGCAATCGGTTTGGTGATTGCAGGCGTTCCAGCAGCTGCGTTTTGGGCGCTAGCTGTGCTGCTCATTGCGATAATCCAACTTCCACCGATTCTCGCTCTATTGCCGGCGATCATCTACATGTTCAGCGTTGAATCGACACTGGCGGCGAGCTTGTTCTTAGTGTGGTGTATTTTGGTGAGCGGCAGTGACGCTATCTTAAAGCCAGTATTGCTGAGCCGTGGCTCTCACATTCCAATGTTGGTAATTCTATTGGGTGCACTGGGCGGAATGGCGATGTCAGGCATCGTCGGTCTGTTTGTCGGTGCTGTGATACTGAGTTTAAGCTATGAGCTGATGATGGCGTGGCTTGGACTTGAAGAGAAAAACCAACAAGAAACTGAGAAAAAACCTGCAGAGGTCGAGGGAAAATAGATGAAGCCAGTCTCTAAAGACGACAACTTCTACTTCTTATTCTATGCACTGTTGGTGTTGTTTCTTGGTTGCGCGGTGATGCAGCAGTTTTATCCGCAAGGCCAGAAAACAATCCTATTTCTTATCATTATTACGTTGGCGAGTTCAATTGCCGGTATTCATAAAGAGCGAGCCTTGTATCGCTCTTGGTATGGGCTGTTATTGATTACGGCGCTCGTGTCTGGCGTGTTTTCATTTTTGGAAGGCTATAACCTGTCGATAGTGACGCTATCGGCGTTGGCTGTGTTCTTGTTTTCACACATTTACTCGGCGTTGAAGCAGGTGATGAAAGCCAAAACGGTGACACCCAATCACATCATCGGCTCCATCTGTATTTACTTGTTGCTAGGGTTTGCTTGGTCGACCATCTACTTGTTAATTTTAGAGATCTTTCCTAATGCCTTTAACGGGTTAGAAGAGCAAGTCTGGCTGACGAACTTGTTTAATGCGATGTACTTTAGCTTTATCACCTTGACTACGGTTGGTTACGGCGACATATCACCAGCTCTGCCTATTGCTCAATTCTTTGTGTTTATGGAATCCATTATCGGCAGCTTTTACTTAGCTATCATGGTGGCGAGTTTGGTGAGCATTCGACTTGCACAGTCTCAGTCCCAATAGAGCATTTACAAATAATAGAGCACATACAAACAAGCCCGGCAATCGCCGGGCTTGTTCTATTTTATGAGCTCAAAAGTCTCTTTAAGTTTGAACTCTGTGTGGGCGATGAACCTTAAGCTTCAGTGCCTTGAATCTTCTCTAATTCAGCGATAGTTGTTTGCGATACAAGCTGACCATCCATGTAATAGGTAACGTTTTGACCGTCTTTGATGCCCGTTAGAGTCGCTGTTTCACCAGATGTATAGACGATGTCCATTTGAATCGTGTTTTCGTCGATCTTAATCATCTCACCCGTTTCAATGGTGCGATTGTTAGAAATTGGGCCGACAGGGGCTTCTTTCAGGCTTGGGTCCAGCTCATCGTTCACTTTGAAGTGCGTGTCTGTTTTTGTATCAAATACGTGTGGTGAACCGCTGATAGGGTTTTTACCTGTCCAGAATTCAAGTGAGTTGAATACCACATAGTCTGCTGCGGTAGTAATACCGTATACAGGCGCTAATAAGAAGTTTACACCTGCACGGGCATAGCGGTTATCGACAACTTCAACGTTAAATTTCATCACTTTCCCTGTTATGGCGTTGCTGCCGATACAACCAGTTAGCGCAGAAGTCAAAACCGTTAGTCCTACAATTTTAAGTGCAATCTTTTTCATTTTAGTACCTGTATAAGTTAGAAGTCTGTTTCGTTGGAACAGGTGTAGTATGGTTTTTATTCGATGGTCAGTTTTACCATTTAGCGCCACTGACGATATAAAATGCACTCGGACTTTTGGCATCAAGCTAGGTATAAAACTGGGCACAAAAAAAGCGCGACCTAATAGGGCGCGCTTTGGGGTATTTAGATAAGTCGTAATGAAAACAACGACTCCCATATAGAATTACTTCATCACGTAGGTATAAGCCGATACGACAAGCCAGCGGAAAAATCGAAATAAAAGGGTAGTGGCTTTAAAGGCAAACTTGGCAATGGATACCATTGCTTCTGAACCAATGCTCACGCACTTATGCAAATCGGATTCTTTGTATTCTGAATAGGTCATCTGTTTTCTCATTTCTCGCGCTTGTCTTTCATATGTAAGTAACGACTCCTGTCTGGCGATATCCCCTGAGCGCGTAATG
This sequence comes from Vibrio sp. 10N.222.52.C3, assembly GCF_041474195.1. NCBI lineage: Bacteria > Pseudomonadati > Pseudomonadota > Gammaproteobacteria > Vibrionales > Vibrionaceae > Vibrio > Vibrio sp. 10N.222.52.C3. Next base: position 44,957 of record NZ_JBFRTQ010000028.1, read on the forward strand.
TACGAACTTTCACCGGTAGGGATTTACCATTTCATGCCATATGGATTAATAACTAGGCAAAAGGTAAAGAGTTGGGTGAATTTAACGGCATAGCGAGGTGTAACTGTTCAAGTTACCGAAAAAACGAGGGTAATAGTGGTATGATCGCGGGCTCAGCACCATAAGTGATAAAGAATAGGAAACAGAATGACTCACCTTACCGAACAGCAAGAAGCTGCAATGGCGACGTTTAAGGAAAACTTACACCTTCCAAACGGTGGTTTTCATAAACTGATTATCGAGCTAAGTAAGGAGTATCAGTTGCCTTTCCAAAAGGTGCGTGCGGTTTTAAAGAAAGCTCAAAAAGACGTTGAACGACAAATACGAGAAGACTTTACCAGCGTTGATGACACAGTACTGAGCCAAGCGAATTGGGTAAATATCATTAAGTCGAAGCTTGTTGAGTTAGCGGAAGAAAACCAAACGGTTATGGATAAGCTGCAACAAAACCTGAAGTATCAAAAAGTGTTGTCGGCAACCGAGGGTTCAATCGCAAGCGAAGACGAACGTGACGAGTTGATTGAAGAGTTGATTCAAGCTTATGAGAAAGAGGTGTTCAAACCGTTACTGGCGATGTTGCATACAACGAAGCTGTATTGGAAGTTAATGCTGGTGGATGAGACATGTAAGATGAATGAGGAGAATCGTGAGAAGTTCAGTGATTACCCTCAACACATGCAAGCTGCAGAACACTTATATACTCTTGATCAGAAGTTAAGGTCGATGCCGTTAACTTATTAGTCCATGAATGCACTGATAATGACGCATTGGTGATTTAGAGTTTGATATAAGTTGGTTTCAATAGAAGTACGATAACCTAGCTAGCGTTAGCCGCGTGTGAAATGCAAAAAGGGCTAGGTTTCAGATCTGTTTTACTTCTACTCTATTTTGTTCTGCTAGAGCGAATTGAGGGTGACATCTTTTACATCTTTGGGACTAGATGGTGTTTCTTTTGTAGCCTTTGGGAAATGCTATAGGAGTGTGAAATGTCCTAGGGTGTTTCCGTTGCCTGAAACGATAGTTCCGATGCTTTCTCGTTCATTAAATTCAAAGTCGATGAGATAGCTGTGATGTTGTAGCTTGGGCAATATGTGGCGGTGGAGTATATCGCTATTGAGCTGTCGAATCTCGGTGACCCATGAAATCTCTTCTTTGTGTAAATCTATTTTAATCTTGAGCATTTATTACCTTTTAGTTTATTGACTGTTTTTTCGCGTGATAGTTGGTACCAATGGGTTTGTCGTGTTGTTCTGCGTGACATAACTGTGCCTTGTGTTTATTACATTTGTATTTAAGTGCTCGATCTATTCTGACTTCGCTGACAAAAGAGCAAATGACGATAGATCGGTAGTAGGATCGAATTTAAAAGCTATTGAATGACTATCTGGGTGAAAGCTGACGCAGAGATGGTGTAACGAGGGAATCGAGAACTGTCTATGTGGAACTTGGACTTACTTTAGCATTAACAGCTCTATAGATTAGAGCCAGGTGGCGAACTATACGCCTAGTTTTCAAAATTACAACCCTATTTTCAATTAAATTCAAAAATATTTTTGGGTGATTTACCATCGGTTACTGAAGGTTAAATGAGCGAAGGTCAGGGATTTGACCATGATATCTGACTGAGTCTTGGCTTTTCAGCTGTTCGTATTCGTTGTCATTAGTGGGTTTAATTGATCAGCTAATTTGGTGATGATTAAGTCTCTGTTGTATATGATCTTTACATTGTAAATTACAATCCATGATTTTGGGGTTCAGCGTTGTAATTACAGGGTTTTTGGGTGCTTTCCCCATCTGTTTTTTTCTTCAGGTTGATGAGTATTTTCCTCTTCGCGTCTTTTTGATATTTCTGATTCCTAATACCTCTCCTGACTACGCAAAATATGAATACTCACTTTTACATTTCTGAATAATAAAGTTGTTGTATCGCCAATTTAGTGCAAATATAATTGATAATAGTTCTCACTTGCGTTACAAGTTTGTTGTCAATCCAATGACAGACTTTAAATTATCGTTATTTAGCAGTTGTGTACGCCCCATGCTCGTCTATGAGTAATGTGACTTTCATTGTCATGAGTGGTGGTTTGTATCAATGGCAAAGGAAGAAACATGAAGAAAACAATCAATTCAGTTCGCCAGTTATTGAGCGGGCTTGCCATCGTTCTAGCATCATCATTCATGATGACCGCGCATGCGGAAACCGTCACCATTGAGCATGTGAAAGGCACAGCGCAGTTTACTGAAGTACCACAGCGAGTGGTGGTTCTAGGCCACGGTAGCTTAGACGTGCTCGATAAAATTGGTGTACAGCCAGTTGGCGCGCCTCATAGCTTGCTGCCTGATTACCTAGCTTCGTACAAAGATACGACGGCAAATACAGGCTCTTTAAGCGAACCTGATTTTGAAGCTATCTACATGTTGAAGCCTGACATCATCATCGCGGAAAACCGCATGCTTAAGGTTTACGACAAACTGGCACAAATTGCTCCTACTGTCATGTTTTCTATTGAAGGCGACAAGTACTGGGCTGATGCTCAGCAAAACTGGCGTGTGCTAGGCGACATCTTTGGTAAGCAAGCTGAAGTCGAAGCGATCATTAAAGAGACTCAAGCTTCTATCACAGCGGTAAACGACAAAGTAGCGTCTGACGAAACTTCAGCAATGATGCTAATGAACAACGGTAACAACATTGCGATGTTCAACAAAGGCAGCCGTTTCTCAATCATCTTTGATGACTTTGGTTTCGTGGAATCAAAGAGTGCAACCGTGGCTCCGATTAAAGGAACACACGGCAACCTAATCTCTTTTGAATACATAGCTGATGCAAAACCTGAAGTGCTTTACGTGCTTGACCGCGAAAAAGCGATTGGTAAATCAGAAGGACGCGCACAACAACTGTTTGATAACCCACTGGTTGCGGCAACACCTGCAGCGCAGCACGGCAATATCGTTTACCTTGATTCAAGTGCTTGGTATTTGGCTGGTGGCGGTGTGACAGCGATTCATAGAATGCTTAGTGACATTGAACGTACGATTCAATAGTTACTAACCATCAGATTTTCGGGCTTATAAGAGTGTTCTTATAAGCCCTTTTTCACTTTTTTATACGGGCTACCCGAGACCTATCTTTAGTATTATTCCTATGTTGAAACCCATTGCAGCTGCTGTATTTCTTGTTGTGTTATGCGTTGCGTCATTGATGATTGGAGTCGCTGAAATCAGTTTTAGTGACTTCTTCAATGGCAACCAACACGCCAATTCTATTTATATTGTTAGTCGGATTCCTCGACTACTCGCGATCGTGCTTGCCGGAGCGGGATTGAGTGTTTCTGGCTTGATCATGCAGCAAATCGTACAGAACAAGTTTGCCGCGCCTTCGACGATGGGCACCATTGACTGTGCGATGTTGGGTTACATTGTCGGCATTCTAGTGCTAGGCAATGCTGCGCAATGGAGCTACTTAGGCTTTATCTTCGCGTTTGCAGTGTTTGGCACCATGCTATTGGTTCGCTTCCTACAACACCTCAAGTTTAAGAACGCGGTATTGGTGCCTTTGATTGGCATTATGTATGGCAACGTTGTTTCGTCTCTAACAACCTTTATTGCTTATAAGTACGACTTAGTACAAACCATGTCGGCATGGACTATGGCGAACTTTGCGAGCGTGTTGCAGGGCAGCTATGAAATCCTTTATCTCGCGGTGCCTGCTTGTGTATTGGCTTACTATTTCGCGAGCCAGTTCAGTGCGGCGAGCATCGGTGAGAGCTTCGCGAAAAACATCGGTTTGAATTATCAGAAGATCGTCTTCATTGGTGTTGCGTTAGTGGCTATCAGTGCCTCCTCTGTGGTGATGATCGTTGGTGTTATCCCATTCCTTGGCCTTATCGTGCCGAATATCGTGTCGCTGATGATGGGCGATAACATGAAGAAGATTCTGCCTTGGACTGCCTACTGGGGGGTGATCTTGGTGTTGGCTTGTGACCTGCTAGCTCGAATCGTCATCTTCCCTTATGAGATTCCAATCTCGATGGTAATCAGCATCTTTGGTGGCATGATTTTTATTTACCTAATCATGAGAGACAAGTCGAATGCGTGATTCAGTAAAAATTGCGATTCTGGCTATCGCGTCTTTGGGTATGACAGCGCTATTCATCGGGCAGGGGCTGACGTGGGATAACTACGAGTTCTTCTTGTCTCTGCGCCTACCAAAATTGCTGTCGATTGTGTTGGCGGCGGTAGCGATCTCGGCGTCGTCATTGGTTTTCCAAACCATTACTAATAACCGAATTCTAACCCCCTCCATCTTGGGCTTTGACAGCTTGTATATGCTGGTACAAACGGTACTTCTGTTTGTGTTTGGCAGTGCTAGCTTCTGGGTGATTGACTCGATCGCAAACTTTTCGATGTCTGTGACTGTGATGATCTTGTTCTCGTTTGCTCTGTTCCATTTCTACTTTAAGAGCAAGCGAAACAACGTATTCACACTGCTGTTGATAGGCATCGTATGTGGCAGCGTATTCTCGAGTTTGTCTAACTTCTTGGCGATGTTGATTGACCCGAACGAGTTCGCGGTGCTGCAGAATGTGATGTTCGCAAGTTTCAATAACGTGAAAGGCGAGTTGGTTTACCTCAGCCTTATTCCTTTGGGTTTGAGCTTGCTTGGCCTTTGGTTGTTAGCGCCTAAGCTTGATGTACTTTGGCTTGGTGTTGATAACGCAACAAGCTTGGGTGTGAACACCAAACGACTGACTCAGATTACCTTGGTGATTGTGTCAGTGATGGTCGCGGTATCGACTGCTTTGGTTGGCCCAGTGCTGTTCTTTGGTTTAATCACCGTGAGCTTAGCTCGTCAGATATTCAAATCTTATCAACATCGTGTGCTTATCATCGCAAGCAGTTTGTTAGCGGTCGTTCTATTGGTTTCAGGCCAATGGTTTATCGAAAAAGTAATGGCGTTTGAAACCACAGTGAGTGTGATCATTAACTTGGTCGGTGGTTTGTATTTTATGTTCTTGTTGTTACGCACCAGAATTCAGTAAAGGTAGTAAGTAGTGATTAAATTAACAGGTTTAACTAAGAAGTATGGCAAGTCACTCGTGGTTGATGATGCCAGTGCTATGTTCCCGAAAGGCGAAGTGACTTCTATCATTGGCCCAAATGGTGCGGGTAAAAGTACACTGCTTTCAATGGCGAGCCGCTTAACCGACAGTGACGCAGGTGAAGTGGTCATTGGCGATAAGTTACTGGCTGAGTGGGATACCAAAGAGCTAGCCAAGCACCTTGCCGTGTTAAGACAATCAAATAACATCAACATGCGATTTACGATTCGTGAATTGGTCTGTTTTGGTCGTTTCCCACACTCTCAAGGTCGCTTGAAAGACGAAGATCATAAGATCGTCGATACAGCACTAGAACACCTTGGCATTACTGACATCCAAAACAAATACCTTGATGAGTTGAGTGGCGGTCAGCGTCAAATGGCGTTTATCGCGATGGTTGTGGCGCAAGATACGGATTATGTGTTCTTAGATGAGCCTCTGAACAATCTTGATATTAAACACTCGGTCGAAATTATGCAGACGTTGCGTCGTTTAGCGCATGAGTTCAATAAAGCGGTCGTTATCGTGATTCATGACATCAACTTCGCTTCTTGTTACTCAGATAACATTGTTGCGATGAAGAAAGGCAAAGTGGTTAAGTCGGGTAAGGTTTCGGAAGTGGTTGAAAAATCAGTGATGGAGTCTATCTACGAGATCCCATTTGAGATTCGTGAGTTCGATGGTGTTCGAATCTGTATGTATTATTCTGGTCGTTAGATTACTGAATAACTCGGTTGTTTTGCTTTCTAGCCGTTGAACGAAAAGAGCTCCTATATGAGGAGCTCTTTTTGTTTTCGGATAGTATCTGTGTTGTTAGTGAAATGTTGCAATGCAAAGGTAATTCCCCTTGTATAATAATAACTTAACTGACGTAATATTGACTGGTCGTACTTCTAATAACGCCAGTTTGAAGTCACTCACAGATCTACTCTTCATTTTTGAAAATCAATTGTTTTTTTTTCTACTTAACCTCTGGAAACCGTTCTACACTAGGGTTATAACTGTTTGATTTGTATACGAGGTATCAATGAGTCGGAAACCTATAGTGTTAGTCGTGGATGACACCCCAAGTAACTTGGATGTGTTAACGGCAATACTCAAAGATACTTATCAAGTGAAAGTAGCGATTAACGGCACAATTGGTATCAAGATCGCGAAGATGGTGCCGCAGCCAGACCTTATCCTCCTTGATATCATGATGCCTGACATCGATGGTTACGAGGTGTGCCGCCAACTTAAAGCTCAGCCGAATACGGCTCACATTCCTATCATTTTCGTGACCGCCACAATTGGTCCAGAAGCCGAAGTAAAAGGACTCTCCTTGGGGGCTGTCGATTACCTAACCAAGCCGATAACCCCTGCAATTGCACTCCAGCGTGTGAAAACGCATATCGCACTTTATGACCAACAACGCGCGTTGTTTAGTCAGGTAAAAGAGAAAACTCAAGAGATCAATCTCGGTAAGCTAGAAACACTGAACATACTGGGTAGAGCTGCTGAATTTAAAGACAATGAAACAGGCATGCACGTTAAGCGTATGAGTCACTACTGTGAAGTGCTAGCTAAAGCCTTAGGAATGACTGACGAAGATGCCGAGACGTTGCGTGATGCAGCACCAATGCATGATATTGGCAAGATCGGTATTCCTGATAGCGTATTACTCAAGCCGGGTAAATTGGACGCCGACGAGTGGACAATTATGCAAAAGCATGTCGAATATGGTGTTGATATACTTGGTAGGCAGAGTGATTCCAAACTGATGCGTATGGCTATTCAGGTGGCGCAATATCATCACGAAAAATGGGATGGCAGTGGTTATCCAAACCAGATAGCTGGTGAAGGTATCCCATTGGTTGGAAGAATTGCGGCTGTTGCTGATGTGTTTGATGCCCTGACCGCAGAGCGCCCTTATAAAAAAGCTTGGAGTATTGATGAGGCGCTGAACTTGTTTGAAGAACAGAAAGGCAAACATTTTGATCCAACTATCGTTGATGTGTTTTTTCTGAAGTTACCTGAGATTCTAGAGATTAAAGAGAAGTTCAAAGATGAGTGACCTCTGGCAGATGTGGGATAAGTGGGGTAAGCGTTATGTCATCGCCATAATTTTGTTTGTTGTATTCGTTGTTCGTGCCGCTAGCGTTAACGCTGAGGCTGTTCCGGACCAACAACCAAACCTATGGCAAGATCCTGATCGTGAAATCACGTTTGTTGCACTATCCAGTCATTATCCTTACTCATTTATTGGTGATGATGGAAAAGTCGACGGGATTATTCGAGATTGGGCTTACGATCTTGAAGAGCGTTTCAACGTAAAAACCAATTTCATCAGCGTAGATTCTCATGCTGAAGCAAAGCAAGCTTTGTTAGACGGGAAAGGTGATGTGTTTCCGTTTCAACAGTTTGATCCCAGCGAGGGAGGTCGTTTTCTTCAAACCGATCCTTATATCTCCTATCAAATTGCCGTCATTCTTCCTACCGATGACCACCTCAACAATAAAATTGAGCAAGAGGCCAAGAGACGAATTGCCATGGTTCGTGAAAGCATCGACCTTGAGCGATCTGGCGTGCAGCTTAGTTCGATCGAGAGAGTTGAGTTCGATACAGTCATTGATGCTATTCGCGCATTAGAAGACGGCTCGGTTGATGGTTTGCTGGCTGAGCCTGTAACCACCATGGATCTTGCTCATAAAAGTGGAGTAGAGAATTTAGCGGTCAATCATGTACTTGATCGCTGGAAGAGCATCAAAGCAGCCATGGTTATTCGTTCAAACGACAATGAGTTGCTTAACTTGTTGAATCAACAGATTGCAACGTTTGATATCGGTAAAAAGAACCGTATTTTATCTAAATGGTTAGATGACTCGCCTTATCGCTCTCCCGTTAAAGGCGTATTTGGTTTCGGCAACCCGCCTTACATGTACCCAGACAGTACTTCTGTCGGCTTAGAGCATGACATTATGCAAAGGGCTTTGAACGATATGGGGTATAGATTGGGTGACGTTGTCACTTTGCCTCGTAGTGCGGCTCGTCAAGCTATCGATAGTAATAGCTCAATATCGTTTGTTTCTGGCGTTCAACTTGATGACTCTTCATTGCACTTTGTCAGTGACAAGGTGATGGATGTTGATTTTGTGCCAGTGTCATTAAAGAGGCGTAAGCTGGATTTAAAGTCGGCAAAAAAATTGTCATTGGGAGCTTTGCTGTTCGATGAAACATCGCCGATTAAAAACTCTGTAGAAGTGTTGGAAAGCCAATTGAGCATTGATCGGATAGATGATCTCGACAGCTTAGAGTCAGCGTTTTCCCAGCTGAGAGCTCAAAATGTTGATCTCCTGATGGTAGAAAGGCGCGTATTAACCTGGTTTGTCACCAATACCCGGTTTATTGAAATGCGCGAGATACAGCTCCATGAGGATTATAAAGTCAGCTATCCCATCTACGTGGATTTCAGGGGGGCTGAACTAAGAGACCGCTTTAATGCCGCATTGGCAAACCTCAAGAAGGAAGGCGGCGATTTTGAACCGATTCTTAGAAGACAAGTTAAGAACGATCTGACTCCGGTTCTGAAGAAGGCCGATATTATTGCTCAAATCTCAGCGTACTTTATCGTCAATGATCGCTTTGACGAATTGCCTAAGATTTTTGACATATTTGACGCAGATAATACCTTTACGGTGATTTCTGCACTGGCTGATAATAATAAGCGACCGCTTGAATCTTGGTTTCTAGGAGATGTATCAACGTCATCATTGGACAAAAAAAACACCTCTAAATTGTCATCCGTGACGAAAGGCGCTGGTTATAAAACTCAGACGGGCAGCACCAATGCTGGGTTTATGACCTTCTATTTCGATGTGGATTCCGTGGAAGGAAGCTATGTTTATTTCCCAGCCATTGAGCAGTTTAATTCATTCGGAGATGGCGCAAGGCGTTATATTTCAGATATTTATCAATCAAACAGTTTAGCCGGTGAACTTCTTAATCTTAGCCAAAATGAACGTCAGTGGATAAAATCTCATCCAGTATTGAAAATCGGTATTGATCCTAACTCTTTGCCTTATGAGGCCGTATCGAGCAAAGGGGAATACATCGGCATGATCGATGATTACCTAAAGCTGATCGAACAGAAAACAGGTTTACGCTTGGAACATGTTGACGTCGGCAGTTGGCAGGAGACTCGACGACTTGTTGATCATAGAAAAGTGCACCTTGTCTCGGCCGCTGTCGAGAATCGTTCACTTAGCGAGAGCGTGAAGGCGGGTAAACCGTTATTTTCTAGTCGCTTGGCCATTGCCTCAAGACGAGATGTGAATAGCCTTGTCTTAGAAGAAGCTGCTGGATGGAAAATAGGTATTTTAGAGGGCGGAGCCAACACAGGAGCTATCATGGATAGTTACCCTGAGATCAACTGGGCGATGGTGTCCTCGACTAATGACGGCTTAGAGCTCGTCGAGTCGGGTGAGTTTGATGCGATGATTGATACCGTTGACGTACTAACTTACTTAATCGACTCATTTGGCTATCGAGGGATTGGCATTATCGGCCGATTAGATTTCTTCCTGTCGCCAACTCTGCATGTCATCAAGTCTGAACCTTTGTTGTTGTCTATTGTGAACAAAGCGATAGGCAGCATCTCGGCTGAAGAACACCAGAAGATCTCAGCAAAGTGGGCGGCACCCAAAGCGATAGAAAGAGTTGATTATCAATTGGTTTACACCATTTCGGTTTTTTCTCTGGTGATCCTCCTTCTTATTATTTTCTGGAATCGTAAATTAGCGAAGCAGATCAGTATTGCTAAGGAAGCGACCGAAGCTCTGGAAAAGGCGCAGAACCAACTCTACAACATGCTAAATAGCTCTCCAATTGCAGCCAGCGTGGTATTTGAAGAAGAGGTTCGTTACGCGAACGATACGGCAAAACGTTTGTTTGGCGTGGAAAATCAGGCGTTGTCTTCTATCGACGTCGCTGCTATCCATGACTCGCTGAGCGTTCGTGATGGCGTGCATAAAGAGCTCGACCTTAACGGTAAAGTTGAAAATAGGGAGTTGGTACTCAGAAAATCTGATGGAACCCGATTTGTTGCTTTGGTCAGTTACTATCTTTTTGAGATTGATGGGGAAGTCGCCACACTATTTTGGGCATTCGATATTTCAGAAATGAAGCGCCTTAACGAACAATTGGAAGAAGAAAAACAGAGAGCCGATTTGGCGAGCCAAGCTAAATCGGAATTCTTAGCCAATATGAGCCATGAGATAAGAACCCCAATGAATGCCATTATTGGCTTGTCTTATCTGGCGATCGGCGAAATATCTAATCCTGTCGCTCGAAATTACATTGAGAAAGTGCACCGTTCTGGCCATTCGTTACTCGGTATCATCAATGACATCCTTGATTTTTCAAAGATAGAAGCAGGGCAACTTGTTATTGATAACGTCCCGTTTGATCCCGTAACGACCTTTAAAGATGTGATTGAACTAATGGAGTCGAAAGCAGCTGAGAAACAACTCAATTTGTCGATGGTCATCGATCCAGAGTTAGACACGCCACTTCAAGGCGATCCCTTGAGGTTGTTCCAAGTCATACTCAACCTTGTGGGCAACGCGATTAAGTTTACGGAAAAAGGCAGCGTAGCGTTAACGTTGGAGCATGTTGACTCGAACGATAGCAGCTTAACCATGAAGGTGAGTGTGATGGATACCGGGATAGGCATCTCGGATGAGAACCGTCACAAGCTGTTTGAAGCCTTTAGCCAAGCGGATACCACAACGACACGTCGGTTTGGCGGTACAGGGCTTGGGCTCAACATTAGCCAGAAATTAGTGCATGCGATGGGTGGCCAAATTAGCGTTGAGAGCGTTTACGGGCAAGGCAGTGAGTTCTCCTTTGTGCTGACATTGCCACGATCAAGCTCGGATGCCTTAGCCGACTTCAAAGCCCAAGAGCTGCAACTGGATTATCAGATAGAGTTCAAAGGCCAAAGAGTTCTACTGGTTGAAGACAATGAGCTGAACCAAGATCTAGCCTTAGCATTTTTCAGTCGCTCTAAATTAAATGCCGATCTTGCTGAAAACGGAAAGGAAGCGCTGGAGCTAGCTAAAAACAACGACTACGAAATAATCTTCATGGATCTTCAAATGCCGATTATGGACGGCTTTGAAGCTACCCGTTTGATTCGTGAATTCAATACAGATGTACCGATTATTGCAATGTCGGCCAATGTTTTTGCTGATGCGAAACAACGAGCGAGGGCGTCGGGCATCACGGACTTCTTGGATAAGCCTATTGTTATTGATAAAGCGATGTCTTTGATTACTCGATACATTGTTCCTGAGGTCTTAGTTGAAGGTCGAGCGCCATCAGACACCTCTTCAGATGCGATCCAGACAGGTGATTCTGGTGAGAGTGCGGAATTGCATTCCGATCCCCAAATTGAGCCGCCTGTTTTCTCTCAGTCGAGGTTTGAGCAACTGACTTATCATGATGTGAAGCTGCAAGCCAAAATGCTTGATAGGTTCTGCCAAGGATCGCCAGACATTATGTCGGATGCTTTTGATAACTTAGTACAAGGCGACTGGGAGACGTTAGAGCGTAATCTACATACCTTAAAAAGCATGGCAGCTTCGATTGGTGGATTGCGATTGGCAGAGTTACTCAGTGATTTAGAAAGCAAAGCGCATAACAAGGCGTGTGATGAAGCAGATCTTAAGCAAGGCGAACTTGGGTTAATCGAACTGATTAAAGCAGTTGAGATCAGCTTTGATGTGTCTGGTGTTGGGGGATTCAATACGACAAGTACTGAAGAAGCCGATGCGAGTCTTGCTGATACCTCTGATTCACCGAGCATCACGTCAGAACAGCATGCTCAGTTGCTATCACTGCTGGATGCTTATGATAACGATGCAACTCAATATGTGACTGAGTTACTGGCACAGTATCCACATTCTGTTGTTCTCAAAGATGTTCGAAGTGCGTTAGATAATTATGACTTTGAACGAGCAAAAGAGGGGTTTGGCGCTTCTGAGTAGTTGTCTTTTATAAATATCACTTCAACATTAAAGCCTTTAGCTCTTATAGCGAAATAACTAGCTAGCTAAAGGCTTTAAATCTATCTATACCGAACTAACGACTCACGTTCTGTTTGATTAGCTCAACAACCGTATCGTATCGGTGCGGCAGTTTTCGGTTTCGTTTTTGAACCAGATACAGCGTTTCCTCTACTTCTACCTTTGGCGGCACAACGTGTAGCTTGTCTCTATCTGGGAAGTGTTCAACCGCGCCAGCCGGTAACACGGTAAAACCTAATCCTTTTGATACGGGTAGCAAGATCTGGTGAAGCTGATTGATGTAGCCAGATCTTGGTATCTCATTAACGTTGATGTTCGCTAAGTCTTTATCTCCGCAAAGGTCGAAATACAAAGACAGATAATGTGCAGAATCTGGGTGGGCAATCAGGCCAATGTCATTCAATACTTGCGGCGTTATCTCTAAATCAGCAAGGCTGTGGTGAACAATAAGACACAGTGCTTCTTTGCCGATGACTTGGCTTTGGTAGTAGCTGTCGTTCGGGGAATGCCTAACAATGCCGATATCGGTAGTGCCTTCGCTTAGGTCATTCAATATCTTTTTGTTTGGAGCGGCTTCTAAGTTAATGCTGAGCTCTTGGTGTTGCTGTTGAAGTTCAAGAAGCTTGGGATACAGACGCAAAGAGAGTGAGCCAGAGCAAGACAAGTGACATTGCCCAGCATAAGGGTTATCAAAACTCAGAGACTCAAAAAGATCTTCTTGGTCTTTCTCTAGTTTGATCGCATAGCGATACATAATCCGACCCTGTTCGGTCAGTTCGAAGCTCTTGTTTTCTCGAGATAGCAGGTCACAATTACAAGCTTGTTCAAGCTTCTTGATGTGTTGGCTGACTCCAGGTTGTGTCATATACAACTTTTCTGCCGTTTGGGTGAAATGGCCAACTTCAACCAGAGTCTTAAATGTATTGAGCCAAAGTGGATTAATCATACTCACCTTCAAATACTAAAGCCTATAAATAACAAAGCCAATAAATAACAGAAAATTATTATTATCTTAAGTAATGATAATTTCAACTCTAGCGTCTTAAGTAACGCTAATCAAAGTCATGTGGTGGTAGCACTTTATATTGGCCGCTTTGTAGAGTTGCTATGAGTAACAAAGTGTTGCGACTTTGTTGAATTTTTGGTCTATTGACCAACTGTGCTCATATTTAGGAACGAAGATGAATAGAAATGTTTGGCTGCTCTCACTGTGTCAGGCCTTGTTGATGACGGGTAACATATTACTGATCTCTGTGATTGGTTTGATCGGTAAGCAGATTGCACCCAGTGTCAGCATGATCACCTTGCCGGTTGCACTGCAGTTTTTGGGTTTAATGGCAGCCACTATTCCAGCATCTTTAATTTCAGGCAAGTTAGGGAGAAAGCGAGGATTTAGCATTGGTAATGTGGTTGGCATTACAGGAGCTAGTCTTGCCACCTACGCACTGTCTCAACAACATTTCTATTTGTTTTGTTTCGCTACGTTCTTACTTGGGATAGGCATAGGTTTTGGCACGCTTTATCGTTTTGCTGCAATCGAGGTGTGTGATGAAAATGCCCGTCACCGAGCGATCTCTATCTCGATGGCTGGTGGCGTTTTAGCCGCGGTATTAGGACCAAATTTGGCGATTATGTCGCAACAGTGGTCGCAAGATGGCTTGTACATTGGTGCTTTTGCTTCTTTGATTGGATTGAACATTCTTGCGTTACTCATCTTACAAACAATTCAGTTTCCAAAAGTCTCTTTTAATAGTCAGGCACCTAAATCCGATCCTCTCAGTGTGATAGTAAAAGCGCCTAACTTTATTGGCGCAGTGTTTGCTGCCATGGTCGCTTATGCGGTGATGAATATCCTGATGACAGCAACGCCATTGGCAATGATTGGTTGTGGCTTTGACTTTACCAAAGCAGCGGGCGTCATTGAGTGGCACGTATTGGGGATGTTTGTTCCTGCATTCTTTACTGGTTCACTTATCGAGAAGTTTGGCTCAAGAATGATGATCTTGGCAGGCGGGGTTCTGTTCGTCGTCTGTATCGCGATTAACATTCATGGCGAATCTATCTGGCACTTCAGAGCGGCTCTAGTTGTGCTTGGTGTCGGTTGGAACTTTATGTTTATCGCGGCAACAGGTTTGTTTAGTCAGTCCTACCAATCGCAGAATAAAGCTAAGGCACAAGCGTTTAATGAATTTATTGTCTTTGGCTGTGTGACGATTACAGCGATGCTCTCTGGCTGGCTAGAATCGACAGCAGGGTGGCAGAACCTCAATATCTACGTATTACCATTCGTGTTAGCTGTTATCTTGCTGTTCGCATTCAGTGCTCGTAAATCGCGTATTCAAAAGCAGCCTGTGTAATGGCTCATCGAATGGTGGTTCAGTAAATTTGTTACTGTGATTAAAACCCTAGTATCTCGAACTGCGACCAATAAAAAGCCCTACCAAATCGGTAGGGCCTTTGCTTACGGCTTAAATAATAACGTTTTCTTAAAACTGCTGTCGTGGCTTATATCCTGTGACAACAGTACTTAAGCTTGTGTTGTAAATACGCATGACAGAGCCAGCGATGATTTACAGGTCGACCAAAATTGTCTTAGTGGTAATCCCACCTTGGTCATCGATTATCTTCAGTGTCACCTCGTGCTTTCCGTATGAAGGGAAGATTGACGTGAATGTGCGACCTCGTTTCACCTTTCCGTTTGGAAGTGTCCACTCGGTATCAACAATACGACCATCGCTGTCTGAACTTGTAGACCACATGGTTACCCAGCGGCCCAAGTGAATGTACTTCGCGCTCGCTTCTGGAAGGGCGTTTGGAGATTCAACACTCACTACGGAGCTAAATGAAGCGGTAGCGCCTTTGTCGTCGACAACAGTCAAGTTCACCGTGTATTCGCCCGCTTGCTCGTAAGACCAAGTTGGTGCCACTTCGTTACTTGTTGTGCCGTTCCCAAAGTCCCATAGGTAACGGGCGATCTCACCGTCTTGGTCTGAGCTGAAGTTGTTTGCAGAAACAGTCAGACCAGTCACATTAAGCTCGAAGTTCGCAGTAGGAACGATGTTGTGTTGGCTTACTTTAGATAAGCGAACCACACCGTATTCGTTGTTATCACTCTGATTCACAATATCGACCGCTAAACCAAACTCCGTCAGGATGCGTCCTGAATCTGGTGCTTGAGGCGATGTGTAATCTTGGTCATCCGAGAAGCTAGCATTGCCAACCAAACTGGTATCTTCGAGTACATCGTTGTCGCTGTTTACAAGACGCATTGGAGTATGATCTTTGAGTGAAAACGCTGCGTCTCGAACTTGGTAGCGTGTTTGAGCCGCTTCACCAGAGTTTGCCCACACCATGGCATTTTGGTCTGCATCGACCACGCCTAACCAACCTTCACCAGGGTGTTTACCTACCCAGTTGTCGGTTAGTGATTCGTCGACGTACCAAATGATCAAGCCAGGGTCGAATGACATCAGTTGTCCCATGCGTTTGATGTTCGCTAGGCCTTCATCAACATCCATGTGGCTGCGCCATTGCAATAGATAGTAGTGCTGCGCTTGATGGAATCCATTACTCAGCTTGTAACCATTAAGGGCGAAGGTGGAGTTGCTTTCACCATCGTCTATTGAGGTCACTTCACCATCGACAACAACAGCAAGGTTATCTAAATAGAAGCCTTCCATTGCTAAGCCGCCATCGGTGATGTATTCAAAAGACAGTTCCACTTCTTGGCCTGCCCATTGTGAAACGTCGAACTCAGCGTCGACCCATCCGCCAGATTCGCCACCAATAGCAGGAACGAGGTCCGTGTTGTATGGATCGTCCATTGAGGTAATGTTTCCTGCAATGGCTTGTCCGTTGATTAGCACGCGCGCAAAGTCGTAGTCTTTTTCAATCTCATACCAAGTTTTGAAAGACAGCAGTGCAGAATCACCCGCTGGGATCATCAACTTGCGAGTCATACTGTTTTTCAGATCATCGCCTTTTTGAGAGTGGAATGAATACTCGCCCTCAAAGGGTTTCAGACTTTCAATCTGTTTTTCAGGAAGATCCACTTTGATCATGTTAGGACGACTGTTATCCGTTGTTTGGAACAGCGTATGCACTTGTGGATTGTCTTCTAGGTCATCAATCGAGATTTGATCATCGTTAACCCAGCGACCACCAATCGATTTTTGTAGGAAGTGCTTTGCCCAAGAGCTGAATGCCGTTGGTTGTGTACCACCAATTTGACCAGCCCAACTGCCCGAAGACATGATTGACCAGTAAGAAACCGGTTCGCCTCTGCCTGTGTATTGCGTGTCATACTCGTCTGGTAAGCCTAAATCATGACCATATTCGTGGGCACAAACACCTGCAGCCGCATCAATCGGTTGAATGGTGTAATCGAACGCCGCGTATTGGCCACCAAATCGATCTGGAAGCGAGCTAGAAGTACCTTCCAGTACATGAGTGCGACCAAGGTTGAATCGGTGAGACCAAATCGCATCAGGGCCTAACACGCCACCACCGGCTTCTTCGCCTACCGATGCATGAAACACCATCAGGTGGTCAATCACACCATCGGGTTCGCGGAAATTTCCGTCACCGTCGTAATCGTAACGATCTTCGATGTCGTAATCGGCAAGGTTGATACTCGGATCTTGAGCTAGTTGATTCAGCGCTTCACGAACCAGTTCTTGGGCGTTTAGGTCGTTGTCGGTGGTAGGGGAGTTGCCACCATAGAATGACGCAGGCTTGGAGGCGCGATACCAACCTGCCGCTTGACCTGCAACGCTGTAGCTGTCACCTGACTCGCTTTGGTAATATTGGCGCATCGAGATTAGGTTCTCGCCGTTGGGCCCTGTGTAGCCAGAATTTGAGAACAACAGCTCTTGATAATGCTCTGGATTGTAGCTCTCATAGAGCATCTGCGTGTGCTCTTCGGTCAACTTGTTGTCATCCCAGTTCAAATCAGGGAAATCGACCAACAGAGCGAGCACTTTGTCGGTACGTTTAGTGCCGACTTCTAAAGCAAAGACGCTGGCCTTTTTAACGCCAGATCCTTTCTCAATGGCTTTGAGTATTTTCGCTCGTTGTTCAAGTGCTTTTTTACCGAATTGAGCATCGCCTTTGAAACCGGAATTGATCTTATTTTTTAAGTAACGGTCAAGCGCATCGTGCTTTGCCGCATCGGTTGCATCTTGGTCGACTAAGCCTTGTCTAACTAGCATTTCAATGAGTTTGTCTTCATTAACTACGCCTAAATCAATAGGTGTTTTTGCATAACCACTGACGCTAAATAGAGTAAGCATTGCTGAAGCCAACAATGTTTTTCTCATCATTTTCATTATATTTCCTTTTTGTATTTCCATGTCGATATCAGTATCAACTTGCCTTATTCAGATCTGTTGTCCGAGTTTGGTCTAATACACTCTTGTGGTGTCTTATTTAACTGACGTGTGTTTGTTGTATGTTTTTTACCTTCTATCTCTTTTGTATTGGTTGTCTCTTTTCTATTTTTTGAATCAAACGGAGTGCTCTTCACTTTTTTAGCGTTGAGATAGATACGCAAAGCTTCTTGAGTTTCCTCATAGGTTAAGCCTGAACAGATAACACCTTGTTTAATCAATGACTTCAGCAATAGTTCGTCGTTCTCAATAGTGGAAGCCTGTGACAGTGAGGAAAAAATTAGAACCATTAAAGCCATTGTTTTGTGTGACATTATTATATCAAGCCATCAGTTTTGTTTATGTAACAAAATATATTTATAAAATTTACCAATCAAATGGATAATTATTACAATTAATTATTC
>NZ_JBFRTQ010000029.1:0-8330 GCF_041474195.1 Vibrio sp. 10N.222.52.C3
TTTTTATATTGGATTATCTAATGACTTTTCTAAAGGCTTAGGAGCTTGAGTGACTGCTGGTTGTTTCTCTATCCAGTGTTTCAGCCATTTTTTCCGTTCCGAGTCTTCGTACTGTTTCCACGTTTCTGACGCTGACTTATCCACACCATTTTTTGTTGGTTCTTTAAAAATAAGCCATGGCATATCACTAAAGAAATTACCAGCAAGAGCTTTATCTGAGCTTAAAGACGGTAATGACACAACGACATCTCTTCCTTTGTCGTAATCATGTGTGCCATCTACATCAACTTGGTTCAAGTGAGTAACAGACAGTTCAAGGTTCGCTTTGCCTCCGATGACTCCTCCAAATGGCCTTAGACCTTTTAGCTGCGCGCCCGTTGGCGCAACATAACCCAAATCAAACTTCATACAATAGACTGTATAGCTTGTGCCTTTTTGTAAATCATTCTCTTTCTCTAAGCTAGCCACAGCTTGATCAATAAAGATTTTCATCGCATTGATCTCACTGCGATTCTTTTCTGACGATGATTTCGTCAATTCCCAAGAACCATTATCACAAGAAAACTCACCAACATGGTGCATGTCTGAAAAGTACCTAGGACCCTTGACCAACTTACCTTTATTACCTTCTAGTCCCAGTTGAATAGACATATTCACTGAGCCCCAGTCCATTCGTGTCGATTCGTACGCGTCTTTATTATGAGTATCACCCAATAACAAAACGTACATACTCGCGGGGTCTTCTTGTCCTTTGTTTCCCCATGAAAACCCATCGCGTCGAATATTGTGAGCTGAGTTAATCCATTCCTTACTTTGGAAGAAGTTAAGTCCTGAAGATTGAGTTTCGATAGCGACGACTTGTTGCTTTATCCCTTTGATGACTGGAATAGAGTTCTTCTTACTCTTAGCATTCATTAAGGTAAAGCTCTCGACCATAAGATCTTTCTCACGCAAAAGTAGCGCCTTCTCACCGAGATAAGTATCAAGCAACACTAACTTCGTTTCGGTACTCAACACTCCAACTTTTAACTCATCTGGCAAGTCGTCAAAGTCTTTACCTTGTATGTAATCCGCAGGCAGGTAGAAATTGACATCCCCTTTCTTTTTCCTAATCGATAGGCTGTAACGCATGTTTTGAAAGCCGCCGCCTTTTACATAGCGCTTAAATGAATCGGTTTCAGAAAAATAATCACTTGGGTTCCCAGCTTTTGCACTTCCAGAAGCAGCAAGACTAAATATCGCGTCGGCAAACAGTAGCTTAGACTTGGATGTCATCGGCTTCATTCCATCAATCATCACACTACCGAAACGATAGGATGGACAATGGTCGATTGCAATCAATGTTGACTCTTCATTGACACCTTGTTGTTTATAAAACTTAGCAATTTCACCATTTGGGTCAGTTTCAAAATCAGCGACCTTTTTAGGTAACATCCAATCTCTGAAAGCGGGACCATTTATGTTTTCAAGACCGTCTACTCGGTTATAGCCTACGGTCACTTCCTGAGCGTATTTGTGCGCCTTGGTGAGCACTATCTGAACTTTAACTTTATCGTACGGCCCTATATGACCATTATCTGATTGTTTGATCCAACTATCATAAGGTAGCCAATCGGGCTTATCCGATTCTTGAAAGCGCGCCGATTTAATTAAGATTCGACAGAACCCTATCGCTTCTTTTTTTAGTTCACTATCTTGTGGGTTAAATGCCTGAGTAAAGTTTTCAAACATGCTTTCTTCTGGGTGTTCAAATAGCATCGTTTGAACAGGGAAAACTCGATTAAAAGCCCCTGAAGCTTTATTGTTATCCCCAACTTGATACCAAGAGTAAGCATTCATCCTGCTGTTCTCAGAGATTGGTGCCGGCCAATATTGTGAAGCCGCAGTCATTTTTTCAGCCAACGCGTCATAAAATTGATTTTCACACTGGTTCTTCCAATTGGCAGCCATAGTATTTCCTTTAATCGTATGAACTGACCAATCATCTCCTAGAATGTAACGCTCAATATAGTCTTTTACTTTATAACGCTTCACCAAAGATTCAAATGACACCAATGAATCGGCATGCGCTTTAACACCAAGATCGGCGAGTAGTAAAACCAAACCATTGATTGCCAAAGCTCTAAGCTGGTAGCGCTTTAGCAACTCCTTTCTAGATTCTTCACTCTCGAAGTGAGCGACAAGCTCTTTGTAGGAATTGATTTCCTTCCTTTCTAAAGCAATATTACTTTTACGTAGTTCTTTAAGTAACTCAATATGAATATTGGATAATCGTTCCAATTCACGCTTCACATTATGCTTTTCATTCAGCTCATTCAACAAGGAGTCCAGTAGCGCATGGTCGATCATTTTGACAGCTGAAATGGCAGCTTTTGTTCCTTCTTTAGCTACAATTACCCCGCGAGCAACCGGAGCAACAACCGGCACATAAGAAGCGACATCAACCAAACTATCGAATACCGCCATCCGTAATTCGGCTTCAAGTTTGTCTTCTGTACTCATTGCGATTTCAAGAGCTAAGCGTGAACGTTCCATCGCTTGTGAGCCATAACGGCTAGGATGGAAATACACATCGAAAGATTGCATATATATGCGTATGACGACTCGTCGGTTCTGTTTTAAGTTTGGATTATTACGGTCAATTTTTTCGCCTTCAACTGGAAGATAGATAGGTCGGCTTTCCCCAAACGCCTCAATTGAAATTCGGTCTTTAAAAACAGAAGATACCTTTAACAGCAGAGCTTTCGCATTTTCCGCTCTATCTGCCGCCACCTGCATGTTTTTTTCAGCGGTATCGACTTGGCATGCATGCCCTTCGACCTCAACCCTTAAATTTGATTCCGCTTCTAACACCTCCGCAAGTGCGGAACCTAGCTCCATGAACACAGCTTCGTTTTCTTTTAGTTCATTTTCTTTAGAATTAAATTCGAACTTGATTCCAATCCCTGCACCGCGAGAGTCATTCACCATGTAGGCTGTGATTTGTTCTTTAGACTTCTCGCGCGCCTTTTCTAGAGCCTGATCAATCTTATCCTCTTGAGCTGTGTTTCTGGTTTTCCAAACAGGGATATGTTTTAGGTAATCATCAGCGACCTCACCTGTCGCCTTGTCTGCCGTTTCTACTTTTTTGCCCTGCTTTAATACCGCCTTGGCTTTGTTAACCAGGTCGATGCCACTGGTCACTGTACCAAACGCGTTAACCCCAATCGATGTTCCCCCAGTAAGCCAGGCTTCAGCAACTCGCCCTGCCACCACTTTTCGATTACCCATGGCGGCTTCCATTGCCGTGGAAAATGTATTCGCTCGTAGCTCCGGAGTATTAAGCACTTTTGCATGGAGCCATGGTTTCCACCCAACACTTACCGTTTGAGGAGAATGTAATTCACGCAGGGTATCCAGGGCAGCTTTAGTGCTATAAATACCATAGTAAAGTTCTCCAGCGGCTTTCATCGCCGGTGGCATATCTGTTTTCACGGTATCCCAATAGAGTTTCGAGACATTATTAAACACCGCTTGCCTGCCATCACTATCGAGGGTTTCTTGCAGGCTACCACTCATCAGCCCTGCACCTAATTGTGCAGACACATCTCGGATATTCTTAAGTAGTGTGAGACTTCGAGATGCTGGTGTATTGGCTGCTGCTCCTTGTGCATTACCATGAAGGTAGTGCTTCATGTTGCTGAAATACTGCGGGTATTGATAAATCAAAGATTCTTCTAAGGAAATCATATCGCCACTGACAATGGCGAATTTACCTAATGGCGTGCTAGAAGAAAAAGAGATATGTTCACGTAATTCGTATGTGTAAGCAGTATCTAAACCATCGTCATACTGCTCAATATTGGCGTTCTTAACAAAATCAGGAATCGGTTTATCCATTTGACTTGGTATAAATTCTACCCGAATACTGTAAAGCCCTTCATCAAACGCCGCCGAATCTATATAAAACAATGCGCAAGGGTATTGGTTTTGATCAATATTCTCTGTCTTTTTGGGCAGCACAGCTTGAACTGTATCCCCAACTTTCTCATACTTGCCTTCGTCGGTTCCTTTGCCATTCCCAACTTTAAACTTATACAAACTAACTGAAGCGTTTAAATACCCTTCATCCGAAAAAACGATTGCACAGCTAGAAACAACAGGTAGAACAAAGCCCTTAAGTGGTTGCTTGAGAGCACGAACTTCTTCGTACCACTTGTTGTATGCTGCGTTCTCTTCGCTCAGCTGACCGTTTGTATCTTCTTGATAAGGATCTGCCAATTGATCTGTGCTGATCTCAGTTAGTGTAAGTTGAACTTCGCTGTTATCCAATTGACCACTAAGCTTTGCAATTTCTACAGCCAACTCTTTAGGTGATAGCTCTGCAAGTGAGGCAATAAGTGGCAATGATGGGAAACGAAAATTGAAAGTTTGTTCACCCCCTTTTGGTAAGTCTTTGCCTAAGGAATGAATAGGACATTCTGGAGAAAGTACTTCAAACACCCCATTTTTATCCGGCTTCCCATTACCCAGTGAGCATAATTTAAACTCTTGGTTGGTCGCCCAAAGTGCTGGGTTATCGCTATTTGTTAGGTTTAGCATTGGCACTTTTGCTAACGGGCGAACATTAGTTATTTCCTGATTGCCAACTAGGCTAGTTTCTTTATGCCAGGTTGGATAAGTTACTTTGTCTTTCTGTTTTTCCCCTTCTACTCTAGATGCGGGAAAATAAGTGCCAAACAAATAATAATTAGCATGTAATGGAATGACACTACATGATTCAACAGGGTTCATAGTTCATCTCCTGTTACAAAATCACCATTGTTGGCAAAAGCATTATAAAGAGAAGATAGGTCTGCACTGTGACCGCTATTGGTCTGTTTCCATTTTAAATAAGGACCAAAGTGTTTTTCTTCTGTTAGTTTACTAACAACAACTCGAGCTGCTCCTTCATGAATATAATTCGCATCTTTGCCCAAAACTTCAAAATAGCGAAACTTGCCCATTGCTCGTGGAATTATTTCTTCCGATTGGAAGGACTTGTTTTTTACATCTATTAGGTAGCGGTGTGTTCGCGTCTCAGCCCAGACATACCGACCTGTCGGGCTTATAGATTTATTCCTAAAACGTGCAACTGCCACCTCACTCGTTTCATCAGGAACTACGCTATATAGCCATTCATCTTGCGATTCATCATATACTCCAACCCCTAAATCCGAAGCAATTACCCGCTTCCCCTGATAAATCACAGAATACTCGTTAAACTCTGTTTCTACTTGTCGCTTAACACCAGTCGCTAAGGTGTACTTCCAGTCTCTAAATTTATCAACGTAGTAGAGGTAACTGCTGTCTTCCGCCCAAAGGAATTCTGGATAACCGCGAGAGCGACCTAGCTCGATATACTCGCCCGTCTTGAGATCTTTAATGACCTTAAACATCCCTTCTTCGGCGGAATACGCCAGAGCTAAGTAGCGATTGTTTGGAGACATCCGCATTAACCGAACCATACCGCCAAATTCATCTGCGACTAAACGTAAGTCAGTACCATCCGTTTTGACACTCCATACTTTGTCTCCTATCTCATAGAGATCTTTCGAGTCACCTCGTCCATTATCCCAACGGAACACCACTCTAGGTAAATCATAGGAATCTTGGTTGCTAATGTCCTCTCGTGGCCACTCTTTAGCTTTTCGAATGGTATATTTAGGTTTACCCGTTTCTTTATCATAAATAACGTAATTATTTTCGGTAATGTAAACACGACCATCATCCCACTGCTGTGCATTTTTTAACGCAACAGGATCATTTTCAACGGTCTGAGGCTTCACCGCTTGTTGCTGCTCAGGTACTGTTGGTTCTACTGATTCGTTGTTGCATCCTGACAATACCAACAACGCAATAAGGCTTAAGCTATGACGTAGTTTCATTCGTTATTCTCTTTATAATTAGGAGTATTTGCATTTAGGTTAAGCAAATAGATAACATTCTTGATGTAATGGCATTGGCCGCTATTCGCTCGACTTATAAGCCAATAAGTCGGCAATGGGTGTCTGGTGAATTATAACGGTTTGGTTATCACGATTTTGCCTGCTGTTACCCAAATAGCCACGCACTAGATCGACCTTTTCAACTTCAACTGGCCAGCCAGAAAAGCTAATTAACCTAGCCCCTTTGTCTGTTTTTGCACACTGACGAAGCGATACTCGTTGTGACCAATCACCATCACACTGCTTGAGCTCAAAATAATCGTCTGACTCATCCAAAGTTGCATAACCGGGATATTCAAAAACAAGCTCTACAGGCTTGTTCAAATAAACAGCAGCCACATTTTGGTTTAGTTGACTTTGAAGGACCGCGTATTCACTCTGCTTATCACTTGCAGCGTTTGGCAAAACAGACAGCAATCGAGTGATCCCATCACCAGTTTTAAAGCTCTGTTCACTACTGTATGTCTCAAGATCGACCAATTTTGTCGCTTGAACTTCCGGAGCCGACGCTAGCTCAGATAACTGCCTGTGACTTAACTGATTCGAACTGTAAAACATATACACATCTTGAGGTTCACCTTGAACTTTGTACGGCACCCAGATATGAGGCAATGAGGAACCTTTTGCTTCCCTTCCTCCAGTGGTACCGTCGACTGGACTAAAAAAAGTTTCAACTTTCATTGATATTGGAGGATCATACTCAGTCAAAACTATTTCAATTTCTTCCTCAACTAGATTGAATATGCGCGCCTCACCTGAACCGTTCAACATACCTTCACTTACGACCTCACCGTTTTGCAACACCTTAAAGGGTTCATAAGTATGTATAGCGCCTGTCTCAGAGTCCTCTATATGTATATCGGCATGCCTTCTTGGCCTAGAGTCGGTGGAAGTAACATTAATATCGATATCTGAAAAATAACCATTTCTTTCAATGACTAATTCACGCCATATTTCATTATTCCAAATAACATATACAAATCCTGAGCCGAACATTTCGGACGCCTCATCAGAATGATCACCAGTAGTGAAATGTAGTGGGACAACAGGTACCAGTATATTATCCCATTCGTCCATTTGACTTTCTTTATCGACAGGTTGTAGGTCTTCAGCCAATTTCAATAAAATTGGTTGTGGTCGGTCTTTACAAGGAATTTTGATATAGAGCGTTTTCCCCTCTACTTCAAGATCTTTAAATGTCGCGAGGCTTCGGTGTTTATTTTCTCGATCTGGCTTACCTACCGTCACTTTTTCTTTTTGAGTATCGGTAGTTCCTAACATCAGACAGCCAGCATTACTCGACCACTGACCAGCAAACTCAACGACGATTTTATGTTCAGGGGAAGGTTCAACCGGTGAAAAGCTGTAGTGACGTGCTAAAGGTACATCATCGACAACTTGTTGGTAGTTGGCTTTGTGAGCGCGCTCTGAACTGCTCTTACTCACCCTGTCGACATGTAACTTCAGCCGAGGGAAGCTTGCTAGTTGTTTACTCATTAATGGACTGCGCCTCACATTGGAAGACAGACAGACCCAGTTCGCTTTTGCAAGTTCTACTCGAATAGCGTTGAGCAGGCTGTGGACATTTTTTTTAGCCGACGCAGTAATCTGCTGAAGCAGAGTGCTTGGTAATTGAGCCAAGATGTCTTTAGGGGTGCGCACACGCGAAAATAGCCCAATACACTCATCCGGTGTTAAGACATATTGAAGGTCGTTCGTACTGAGAGACGAACTAGATATAAATTTGCAAACTAAGTGCATTTGGATTCTCCACAACCTACAGGTATATATAGTTGCGGTGATAACTAAGCTGATAAGGCTTAAAAAACGATTTGGTTAAAGAAATTCTACGCGTAATGGTTATAAATTTCAATAGATTAGAAGGTGTATCGTCAAAAACCATTACACTAGCAATAAAGCTAATTAAACAGGATAAATAGTCATTTCGTCTGACCAACTAAAAAGGCAAATCAATTTGAACGGATGTCACATAATAATCATTTCATTGCGTACTTAAGTAAATACTAACTAGACCAAACACACATATCTGGTGGAAGCATTTCATCGATTAAGAAGGTTATATTGAGCATTTTCTCGTCTGTAAAAGAGAAAAAAAGTGGGAATAAATTCCCACATAAACTTAGCCAATATAAATAGGATTTATTTTGGAACACTAAATTGGCTTAAAAGGGTGGTACTAAAGTACCAAAATGCAGAACACCACATCAAATAACGACGTGATATAAACACTATATATATTATGCATTTAATATCAAGATGGCACTTTTATAGAGATAACACCAAAAACTACTATGCAAAATATCTATGCAATTGCCATTCTGATTGCATCACCAGTTATATTAG